>NZ_DAOSEH010000003.1:0-76019 GCF_035363035.1 Mesotoga sp.
CGGTGCTGTCGCTGTCCAGCTCCATCGATATGCAGAGCCTTCTGTAGGCGGCACCGTCTTTCAGATGTCTTGACAGGAGGTAGCCCGGTCCGCTCAACTCTACCGCTCGATCTTCTATCTGTCCCTCATTAAAGGGAACGTCGAAACCTTCACCGCTTGAGACCTCGATATCGGTATTTCTCTTCCTTGAAATCGATAGGCGGCATCTGTAAACACCGGGTTTTTCGGATACTTCGGTGATGATTATCCCGGCCGCTTCCTCCAGCGTTTTGGCTTTCAGGGATAGCATGGATATTTCGTTTATCATCGCCATAACGCTATCACGGACTATGAGCTGGTATTCCATTTTCTTCAAGGCTTGCGAGTTTTCGGAGCCTTTAGCCGAAAGGACCTGTTTCGGCTTTTCAATGTCCTCTTCGAGCGGCTCGTCTCTTTTTATGAGCGAGTGGACAATGAAGAGAGAAGCGATTGAATGGCCGACTATCCTCAAAAACGCGATTTCATCGTCCGACCAGATCCTGTTCTCGGAGTAATCTTCGCAACAGATCGCACCGCGAAAACGGTCCTTCATAACCGGGATAGATACACGCGATCCCGACTGGCTGAAAACGATCTCTCCCTTCTCAAGACCGGAAAGGATTGTGCTGTCTTCTTCCACGCTTTCGCAAGTCTTTCCCAAGCCGGAACATATTTCCGATAGCGAAGGACTGGCCCATTTGACTACGGGGAAGCCATTTTTATGACCTCTCTCGATATTCCCTATCCGGTAAATGTAAAGGCAATCGGCCGATATAGCCCTGCCGGCAAGCGCCAGTATCTCCATAGCCATGTCCATTCCTTCCCCTTCCAGGATCGGCAACGAACTTATTTTTTCGAGGCTGGACATCAATTTGCCTGAACGGATAGACACCGGAACCCCTCCAGACTTTGAAAGTAACTGGTTATCTGGTTATTATTTTAATTATAATGCAAAGCTGTGCCGAATGCATGGAAAATGCAGTTTGCGGGGTTTCTTATATGAGATACACCTCTCACTCCCATCCTTCGATCTGTCATTACGGACCTGGAGATGTTAAAATTATCTAGATAAAACAAGCATGATTCAAACCGCATAAAGGGTACCAATCGCGATTATAAGAGGTGGCTGATTTGGATATCAATCCTTTGAAATTGAGACTTTCTGAGATTAGGGGCTTGCGTGGCGCTTTTTCCTTTTACAGGAATCGCATAGAAAGGTTCGATAAAGATCTGAAGGCCTTTCTCCAGGTGTTGCAATCCTCAGGGGAGGAGACCGGGCATTCCTTTCCCTACGCTCTCAAAGATAATATTCTAGCGCTTGGAACCCGCACTACGTGTTCCAGCAGAATTCTGGAGAATTACGAATCTTCTTACGACGCGACCGTTACTTGCAAATTGAAAGAGAGCGGCGGACATTTACTCGGAAAGACGAATCTTGACGAGTTCGCGATGGGCTCTTCGACTGAGAATTCGGCCTTCTTCACTTCTAGAAACCCCTGGGACCTTACTAGGATACCGGGTGGAAGTAGCGGTGGCAGCGCGGCGGCCGTTGCGGCGGGTTTAACGCCTTTCGCGCTCGGTAGCGATACGGGCGGTTCGGTGAGACAACCGGCAGCGATGTGCGGAATCGTCGGTTTCAAGCCTACCTATGGTTTGGTGTCCAGATACGGCCTCGTGGCCTTCGCCTCCTCGCTCGATCAGATCGGTCCTATGACAAGGTGCGCGCAGGACGCGGCCGATGTGATGAATATCATAAGCGGTCACGATGTGAAAGATTCTACGACCATGAAGAGTTCCTTTTCCTTCAATATAGATCTGAAGAGTGATGTCAAGGGATTGAGGATGGCCGTTCCAGAGGAGATGCTAGATTACCCCGGTCTCGAAGATGGGGTAAAAGTCTCCTTCATGGATGCGGTGGAGGAGCTGAAAAGGGCTGGCGCCGTGGTCGAGAAGATCTCAATTCCTTCAGTCAAGTACGCCGTCGCGACTTACTACCTGATCGCACCGGCCGAGGCCAGTTCGAATCTTTCGAGATTCGACGGGATCAGGTTCGGACCCAGACACGAAGCCGCCGACTACGATGGGCTGGTGAGCAGGAACAGAGACCTGGGTTTTGGCAGGGAGGTCAAACGGAGGATACTGCTTGGAACCTTCACCCTCAGCGCCACTTATTACGACGCTTACTACCGTAAGGCACTCAGAACCAGGAGATTGATGGCCAATGAACTGAAGGCCGTACTGACGGAGTTCGATTTCATATTGAACCCCTCCTCTCCAGTGGTCGCACCTGTGATCGGCGAGATAAGCGATCCCCTTTCGTACTATCTCATGGATATATACACGATCCCGGCCAACGTTGCCGGCCTGCCCTCGATATCGGTCCCGATCGCCCCGGTAGACGGTTTACCTGCAGGTATGCTTCTCACAGGCGGGCGGTTCAGCGACGTTAAACTTCTGGAGGCGGCCAGTTTCATCGAGGGCTTTTCTCCCGCATACGAAGGCGGCCTGACCAGGATAGCGGAAAGGTGGGTTGAATGATGTACAGAACCGTTATCGGACTGGAGATACATGCGCAACTTCAGACAAAGACGAAGGCCTTTTGCAGTTGCCCGGCCGATGTTTTCGAGCTCGAACCTAACACGGCCATCTGTCCCGTTTGCACCGGTCAGCCGGGCGCGCTTCCCGTTCTCAATGAAAACGTGGTGGATTTTGCCGTCATGGCCGGGCTGGCTCTCAACTGCACACTCAACGAACGGTCGGTTTTCGATCGTAAAAATTACTTCTATCCGGACCTTCCCAAGGGCTACCAGATTACCCAGTATTTCTTCCCGATTGCTGAAAACGGTTATCTCGATATAGAAGTCGGAGGAGTAGGGAAAAGGGTGAGGATAAGGCGAATCCACATAGAAGAGGACGCCGGCAAGATGATCCACCAGGGAACCGATTCGATAACCGGCTCCACAGGCAGTCACCTCGATCTCAACAGGTGTGGAGTTCCCCTGATCGAGATAGTAACCGAACCCGATCTTGAGACGCCGGCACAGGCGAAGGTCTTCATGGAGCTACTAAGAGACACACTCAGAGCCCTGGGCGTCTGCTCGGGAGACATGGAGAAGGGCGCGTTGAGATGCGACGCCAACATTTCGATGAGAGACGACGCTTCCGGTCTGAGTTCCAACAGGGTGGAAGTCAAGAACATTAATTCCTTCAAGTTCGTCGAGAAGGCACTGGAATCCGAGCAAGAGAGAATATCGGCCGTGCTCGACGCCGGCGGCAACGTGGCCAAAGAGACCCGGTCCTGGAACTTCGCTACCAAGGAGACCTTTTCGATGCGCTCCAAAGAGGAGGAGAACGATTACCGTTACTTCCCCGAGCCCGACCTCCCGGTGCTGATGATAACACAGGATAGAATCGGACGGCTCAGGGAGTCTCTGCCGGAACTGCCCTGGCAGAAGCTGCGCAGATTCATTGAACAGTATGGACTGCCCGAGTACGACGCCTCGGTCCTCTCTTCCAGCGGCGAGGTAGCCTGCTTCTACGAAGAAGTGGCGCGGATCACAGGCAAGCCCAAAGAGAGCTCGAACTGGATCATGGGCGAGGTAATGAGAATAATGAACGAGAGAGATCTTTCTATAGAGAGTCTCGGGCTGAAACCGGAATACTTCAAAGAACTTTTCGAAATGATCGACTCCGGCAGGATATCCAATAGCATCGCCAAAGAGATACTCCCCGAAGTGATCGAGAGAAGGAATTCGCCAGCTTCCATAGTCAAAGAGAAGGGGCTCGAGCAGATAAACGACGACGGTGTTATCGAAACGGCAATTAGAGAAGCCATGAAAAGCAACCCAAAGGCTGTTCAGCAGTTCAGGGAAGGCAAAGAGGGCGTTCTCGGTTACTTCGTTGGCGCGGTTATGAAGGCGACCCGGGGAAAAGCCAACCCCGCGAGGGTAAACGAAATAGCGAGGAGGTTGCTCAAAGATTGAAAAAGACGGTTTGTTTCCTTATTGTGATACTTGTATGCTCGCTGTCGCTTTCCCAGACACAGATACAGTTCACCAACAGGGGATGGAGCCTTTCTACGGATATAAAAGCCTACGAGAACTTCCACCTGACACTCGCGCTGGCTTCTGGGATGCCTTACGTCGGGATCACCTACAAAGATCACTGGGAGGAGTTTTCGAGCGGTTTCTTGAAGATGAAAATCAGAGACGGCGATTTTCGCGGCTCGATCCTCGCGAGCCACGAAGGATTATACGTGGGGGCGAGGTACGTCTCCAACACCAACCAGATTCCGGTCTTTTCGCACAGCCTTCTGGAACTCGAGCTCTCCTCGCTGGGGGACAGGAGGTATCTGGTCCGCAACTGGTTCAGACTACCTCTGGGCCAGATAAACGGCGGTCTCAGCACGTTCATATACAGAGTCGATGATTTCGCCTTCAACGATATCGGGCTCTATCTCTACGCGAAGGAATTCGAAAGGAGTCTCCGCCTGCGAAATGCCGAAACGAACGTGGTGGTGACCGTGGATTTGAAGACGAACGATTCGCTGGGTGAGATGGGTTACGGCTTCGGAGTCGGCATGAATTATATGAGCTTCGACCTGGGCGCCGCCTTTTCGGGGAATTTCATCGTTCCTGCGGGCGATTTGAAGCTGGTTCTCTCACCAATGATCATGGTAAGCCTCAGAGGAATTGACGCCCAGTTGCTGATATCTAAACTGGGAAGCGACGACTCGGTGTACGCCGGAATTTCGATCACCAATTTCAAACTCAACGGGGTTTTCATGAGGCTCATATTCTGATGTACGCCGGGGTGTATCTTCATCTCCCCTTCTGTGCCAGACGGTGTGCATACTGCGATTTTTGTACGTTACAGCTTGACGAAACCTCTCTGAAGAAGTACCATGCAGCGCTGAAGAGTGAGATAGAGCTCTTTTCCGACGGCGCCGCGGTCGATACGCTTTATTTCGGCGGCGGTTCCCCTTCGCTCTATCCGCTCGATCTGTTGCAGGAGCTGCTTGATACTCTCCGTTCCCGGTTCAGGTTCGAATTGCGCGAGGCCACGCTGGAAGCCAACCCCTGGGAATTGACGTTCGAAAGACTGGAGAGATGGAAAAAGCTCGGGGTGAACAGACTCTCGGTCGGTCTTCAGTCAAGCGATGGAGAGATCCTTAAGACAGTCAACAGACCGGTACCTCCTGATCTGTTTGAGAGACTGGAAATGGCGGTCGATCTCTTCGATAATGTAAACTTCGATTTCATACTGGGATTGCCCGGAGAAAACCGCAAAAACGTAGAAAACAATCTTAAATTGATAGAAAGGCTGAAGCCGGCTCATATTTCCTATTATATGTTCGATAGTGACCATGAGACCGATTTGATGGCATCGGTTAAGAATGATATCATAGAGTTGCCCGACAAAGACACGCTCGAGAAGCTGCATGATTTTATCGTTTTATCTCTGAAAGAGCTTGGGTTAACCAGATATGAAATATCTTCGTGGTCGAAAGGCAGGATGTCGTTACACAATTTGAAATACTGGAAAAGCGGAGACTACAAGGGTTTCGGAGTCTCTGCCGGCAGCCACGAAGGCACTACCAGAAGTGTGAACTGCGACTCTCTGGACCAATACATCGACTCCATAGTCGCTGGCAAACGTCCTTTGGCTTATATACGGGAGAATACACCGCTTGAAGAGCTCTTCGAAACGCTCTTCATGGGATTGAGGCTGATTGACGGTTTGACTCTATCGGCGGAGATCTTCCCGGCCGACCTGTTGGAGAGAAGTGTAGAAAGAATCGCATCGGTCCTTGGAGAGTTCCTGGTTGTCAATGGATACAGGCTCAGTTTGAATGACTACGGACTGGATATGTCGAGGCTAGTTTTCGAGAGATTGGTCGGTATAATGGAAGAGATGGAGAGCCTTCTCCCTTCCAGAGCGACAGTCGAGAAGCAAAAAAATACGTAGAATCACCGAAAGGACTTATGAAATGTCTGGCGAAGAACTCGAAAAGTTTCTTAACGGCTTCAAGACGCATAAATCCAAGACACCTTCGGAAAGCTGGGATTCATATTTCATGAAGCTCGCCTACCAGGTGAGAGAGAGGTCGAGCTGCCACCACAGAAAAGTGGGCGCCCTGATAGTGCGCGAGAACAGGATACTGGCGACGGGCTACAACCAGCCCCCGTCGGGTTTTCCTCACTGCGACGAGACCGAATGTATAAGAGACGCGCTGAACATACCGTCCGGACAGAATCAGGAGTTGTGTTACGCCGCCCACGCCGAGCAGAACGCCCTCTCGCAGGCCGCGCGTTTTGGAATAGCCACCAACGGTTCTACCATATACGTTACACACAGACCTTGTTCGATCTGCGCAAGACTGATAATTAACGCAGGCATCAAGAGGGTGGTATTCGGGGAAGGCTACCCCGACCCGCTCACGGAATTCATGTTCGATAGGACAGGAGTCATAATGATAAATTACTCAATGTGAAAGGGAGGAAATCATGGCTGTCTCCAGACTTACGAAGTATTTAAGGCAGGATCGAATGCCCCACGTGTGGTGTCCCGGGTGTGGAAACGGTGTCATCATGAAGGCATTCGTCGATGCGGTGGACAGGGAGTCGCTCGACCCCGATAGAATCGCCGTAGTTTCGGGAATAGGTTGTTCTTCACGGGTAACCGGTTATCTGAACTTCAATACGATGCACACACTTCACGGCAGAGCCGTTGCCTTCGCCACGGGCGTGAAGCTGGCCCGGCCCGAATTCAACGTTATTGTCATGGGCGGCGATGGAGATATGATGGCCATAGGCGGAAATCACTTCATACACGCCTGCAGGAGAAACATGGATATAACTACCATAGTATTCAACAACAACATTTATGGAATGACGGGCGGCCAGTACTCTCCAACTACGCCAACGGAGAAGATAGCCTCAACCTCGCCCTACGGAAACGTCGAAAACTCCTTTGACATAGTGAAGGTTGCCATGGCCGCCGGGGCGACTTACGTGGCCCGTTCCACGGTTATTCACTACGCACAGGCCGTTCAATTCATACGGAACGGATTGAAACACAAGGGAATGGCCGTCATCGAGATCATGACGAACTGTCATACTTATTACGGAAGGTACAACAGCCTCTCCAAACCTCAGGATATGCTGAACTATTTCAAAACCAACACGATCCAGCTTGCCAAAGCCAAAACCATGAGCCCGGAAGAGATCGGGGATAAAATCGTTGCCGGTGAATTTGTGAACGTAGACACTGAAACGTACATAGACAGGTACGAAAAGATGAGAGAAAAAGCGCTCGCGGCCGAGGGTGGTGAAAGAGAATGAAGAAGGCATTTCCTCAACCCCATACCGTGAGGATTTCTGGAATAGGCGGCCAGGGGAACGTCCTGATGGGCATTATCCTGGCGGAGGCTCTTCTAGACCAGGGAAGCTGGGTGGTACAGACCCAGTCTTTCGGCGCACAGGTGCGCGGCGGACTTTCATACTGCGACGTTCTTTTCAACACCGAACCGATCGACTACCCGAGGGCCCACTCCTTCGAAGTCATATACTCGATGCACCAGATGGCCGTCAACGCGCATGTCCCTCTACTGCACATGAATGGAATATTGATAATCGATTCTACTCAGGTCAAATCGATCCCCAAAGAGGGAGCTAGGATGACCAGGAAGATCATTTCCAAACCGGTCACCGAACTCACAGAAGGTAAGTTCGGAACATCCCTTCCGGCAAATATGGTCGGACTCGGCCTGATAGCAAGGGCCGGAAACTTCGTTACCACCCAGGCTCTCAAGGTGGCCATGTCAAAACATATAAAGGCCAAGTACGTCGATATGAATTCCCAGGCTATAGATTTCGGTTATTCGCTTATAGAGAGATCTTACAACCTCAGAAGCGAGAGAATCGACTCTGTGGGCCGGGGATTTGAATGAGGAAGTTTCTAAAAAGTTTGCACCACGCGGCAAATGGCCTGGGTTATTTGCTGAAAGAGAGGAACTTTAGAATACAGCTGGTCTTCGGCGGCGCCGTTCTAACGATCGGAGCCCTGATCCGGCTGGAGAGACAGGATTTTTTGTGGCTGCTGTTCTGCACCTTTATGGTTGTAATACTGGAGGCCGTTAACACCGTTGTAGAAAAGATCGCGGATATTCTTCACCCGTATTACGATGAACGCGTAAAGGTCCTGAAAGACGTAGCGGCGGCGATAGTACTGATGGGATCGGCGATGTCGGTACTCATAGGTCTTTCAATTTTGATCAAAGAAATTTTCGATTTGCATTTTGCCGTTGGTATTCTTTTTGGTATAATAATTGTGGTTTTCTTCTTTTCTTTTGGCCTTTTTAGAGTTGGAGGTGGCAAGGAATGAACCGTCGGGTCATTCTAGTTCTTCTTTTCGTGTCTTTGCTATTAGTGACTCGTAGCTTTGCTTATTTTCTCGTCACTTACGTGGTGAGGTCGGGCGATTCGATTCACACTATCTCCAGGGAGCTCGGAGTGAGCATGTCAACCATAATCGACTTCAACAATCTGAGCGATCCCAACAACATCAAAGCCGGCGACAGGTTGAAACTGCCTCAACCCGACGGTTTGATTTACGAAGTTCAATCGGGAGATACAATAGACGGTATCGCGAAGTTGTTCTTCGCTCCCGTCAAGGAGCTTCTATCGGCGAACAACCTCAACTCTAGTTCGCTGATAAGCCCGGGACAGCGAATCTTCGTTCCTATGACTCTAATAAATATGTATCAATACGTTCCACACACCACCCCGTATAGATGGCCCGTTTACGGGGTTATTTCTTCCTCGTACGGCTGGCGTACCCACCCGGTGAACGGAGGAGCCTCCTTCCATGGCGGGCTGGACATTGCCGCTCCGCAGGGAACGCCTATATTCGCGGCTTCAAAAGGCGTGGTCATCGCCGCCGGTGTCAACGGAGGTTACGGCAACGCCGTGGATATACAGCACGATAACGGTTACGTCACCCGCTATGGACACATGAGCAAGATATCTGTCTATGTGGGACAGAGGGTCGATGCCGGTTCTCTGATAGGCCGTGTCGGAAGCACGGGAGTGTCTACCGGTCCGCACGTTCACTTCGAGGTGAAGGACCCGAAGATGAACACGCTCGATCCGCTTTCTATGTTGCCTACCCGCGACCTCATGTACGTCATAAGGAGAGAAGACGACGGAACGGCTGCCGGAGGAAAATGAACAGGATAATCGTAAGTGCCTGTCTGGTCGGAATTAACTGTACCTATCGTGGAGATAACAACCTGTCCCTTGAGCTCCTGAGGCTTGTGGACAGGTTTATTTTGTTCCCGGTCTGTCCCGAACAGCTGGGTGGACTTCCCACGCCAAGATCGAAGGCCGAGATCACCGTCTCGAACGACTGGACGACGAGAAGAATCGTTATCGACCAGTTCGGCCACGATGTAACCGCTCAGTTCCACAGGGGCGCCGAAGAGGTTCTGAAGATAGCCAGATTTTGCGGCACCGGCATTGCGGTCCTGAAATCGAAAAGCCCCTCGTGTGGATGCAGAGGGATATACGACGGCACCTTCAGCGGCGTGACGGTAGATGGAATGGGAATAACAGCGGAGCTTCTCTTGAAGAACGGTATCGAAGTTTATCCGGAATCCGAGATCAACTTCTTACTTTAGGATCGAAGAGTCCTGTCAAAATTATCTCTTCGGTCTTTTTTTCGAGAACCGCCGGCGACTTTACCAGAACTACCCACCTGTCCTTTTGCCACAGAAGTGTCTCATCCTTTCCGCCGAACCTGATTATGCGGGCGTAGAAGTACCCGGCCTTCTTTATTCGCCCCCTCTCCCTGGTCATCACGGAGCCTTCGATCATGTAGAGCCGTTCCCAGGTCTCTTTCGCCTGGGTTACACTGCCGCTATTCCAGACAAAAACCTTTATGACGTTCGAACCGGAATCCAGGTCGAGAAGATACCCGCGAACCGAGTCATCGTAATCCGGGTAAGTCACCTGATGAATTATTCCCTTCTCATCTTCATAAGCGATGCCGTTGGCAAGTCCCTGGTCGGGTGGATACTCCGCCTCCCCGAGAAACGAGAAATGCTCGGCGTTGAAAAGCAGTTCGTCCAGAGATACATCGGTCGGTACGACCACTTTCACACTGTATTTGGAGGCGAAATACGCCACAAAAGAAATCAAGGCGATAATGAAGACGAAGGTGAATATCGCTCTGTTCGGAAGTCTCCTCTTCAAAACACTATCCTCCATACATCGTTCACCGCCTCGTCGAGGCTCGGACTTAGAGGTAAGGTGTATTCCGTCTTCTCGCGACGGGCGGTGGGGGTATCAAATCAATTCGAGAAACTTAGCCACCTCTTCAGGATCGAGCCTGTATAGCGATCCCTTGCCCTGGTAGAAGCCGTGCTCCCTTATGAGATGGATTGATATGGGAGTGTAGTCGATATCCTTTTTCAAGGCCATGCTCCGCACGTTGACGTTGACCTTCTTGGATAGATTCCCATGTCTGAAGGGGCATGGAACATAGCCCCTGCTCTCGTCAACTATCACGACAAAACGGTTGTCAACTACAATGGGAGAGCCGAAGCCCTTCTCACCCTGTCGCATCAGCATTTCGAGCTTGTCGGCTATTATTTCGTTGGTAAGTCCCAATTCGCTGATCTTCTGTTCATCTTCCCGGATTATATCTATCAGGTTTCTCTCGTCGCTGCCGAGGAAGCCCGGCCCGGTTATCTGCCCGGCCTTCATGTTTTCCTGAACTTTACCCAGGTCTGGAGTCTGCTTCATATAATCACCCCCCCGCGATTTATCCAAATTTGTCGAAGTAGATCCTGTTTTCGGGAATTTTGTGCTTTCCAAGTACCGTTATACAGGCGTTTATCATGCCAGGGCTTCCACAGAGATAGCCTTCCCGTTCTATCTCACCCTGTTCGGTCAGGTACCTGTCCACCACATCGGTTATGAGCCCGAACTCACCCTGCCAGTTATCCTCGGGCAAAGGGCTGGAGAGAGCCGGTATGAAATGGAAGTTCGGCACTTCTTTTTCGATCTCTCTCATCAAGTCAAGGTAGAAGAGATCCTTCTTGCTCCTGGCACCGAAAAAGTAGTATGCGTTTCTCTTTATACCCTTTTCTTTCATGTCCAGTATTATGGACTTGATCGGCGCCATCCCGGAACCACCGGCTATGAAAATGATGTCGGCATCGGTGTTCCTCAGAAAAAAGTCGCCAAAGGGCCCCAGAAGCCTGACCTCGTCCTTCTCCTTCAGATACTTGTGTACGTACGTCGTGACTATCCCGTTGGGCACCAGCCTTATCAGGAGCTCGACACCGTTCTTTATCGAAGGCTGCGACGACATGGAATAAGCCCTCATAGTACTCTCCTTAATCTCCCCGTAGGGCGGTACTATCAATTGGACGTACTGACCGGCTCTGAAGTTTATATCGTCATCGAAGCTGAAGAAGACCTCTTTTATATCGTGCGTCAGATCTTTTATCGTAGAGACCGTGGATGCGTACTCCCTTATGTTGAAAAGTCCCTCGGGGATCTCTATCGAAATGTCTCCCTTGACCTTCACCTGACAGGAGAGGCGTACGTTTTCACTCTTCTCCTTGGTGGTGAGGTACGGTAGTTCCGTCGGGAGAATCGGACCGATATCCGAAAGAACCTTGACCTTGCAGAGGCCGCAACTGCCCTTCCCGCCACAGGCCGATGGGACGAAAATCTTCTCGCCGGCCAGGGTTGTCAACAGCGTACTGCCGCCCTTCACCGTGTAAGACTTAGAACCGTTCACCGTGAGTTTCACATCGCCGTAGTTGTTTAGCACGGCATCGGCGACCGAAATAATCGCCGCCAGGACGGCCGATATTCCGCCCAGTACGAGAGCCGTTATAAGTATTTGCAACTGCGCCACCCCCTCACTGTACCGGTACCATGCCGGAGAATCCGAGGAAGGCGAGCGCCATTATGCCTATGATAATCATGGTCAGACCCGGTCCCACGAGCTGTGGCGGGATATCCTTCTCGCGCAAGCGCATCCTCATAGTCGATAGCGCGACTATGGCCAGCCACCAGCCGGCACCCGAGCCGAAACCGAAGAAGAGCGACTGCATCAGGTTGTAATCGCGTATTATCATGAAGAGCACGCCGCCCAAAATCGCACAATTGACCGTGATCAGGGGAAGAAAGATCCCGAGATTCATGTAGAGCGATGGAGAGAAGCGGTCGATCAACATCTCCAGAAACTGGACAAAGGCCGCGATCACTATAATGAAAACGATGTACCGCAGGTAAACCAGCTCCAGCGGCACCAGTATGTAGTAATATACCAGATAGTTGAGGACGGAGGTCAAAGTCAGAACGAAAGTGACGGCCATTCCCAGTCCGTTCGCCGTCTTGATATCTTTCGAGACGGCGATGAAGGAACACATGCCGAGAAAGTTGCTCAGTACCATGTTGCTGGTCAGCGCGGCGGCCACCATTATGACAAAAGGATTGAGCGGAACACCCATCTACGACTCCCCCCTTCACTTCTTCTTAACCAGCGGCGTTCTGGCTATCCATATTATGGTGCCTATGATGAAGAACGCGCTGGGAGCGGTTATCATTATTACCCACGGTGTGAAACTCTCGGGAAGGACTCTCAGGCCGAAGATACTGCCAAAGCCCAAAAGCTCCCTGATAAAGGCGATCAGGAGAAGGATCAGCGAGTAGCCGACTCCGGCCGAGACACCGTCTATGAAGGAGAGAACAGGCCCGTGGGACTGTGCGTAGGCCTCGGCTCTGCCCATTATTATACAGTTGGTTATTATGAGGCCGACGTAGGGGCCTAGCGCCTTGCTTATCGAGGGCAGGTAGGCCTTGAGCACTATATCGAGAATTATGACGTATGTGGCGATTATCAGCACCTGTACAATCATGCGGACGTTCTTGGGTATATACTTTCGCAGGGCAGAGATCGTGAGTGAAGAGAAACCCGTCGCGAAGGTCAGACCGATGCCCATGATCAGGGTGTTGGTCATGTTGTTCGTCACGGCCAGAGCCGAGCAAATTCCAAGGATCTGTACGATGACCGGGTTGTTTTTCCAGATGTTCGCCATGAATGTCTCTTTTTTCGATTCAGCCATCTCAGTTCACCACCTTCAAGACCTTTGGAAAGACTTCGTTCATTGCCTTGTCAATCAGTTTCTGGATAGCTTCGGAAGTTCTCGTGGCTCCGGTTATGGCATCGACCTTCGAATCCTCGCTGGAAGAGGTGTTCTGTCCCGAGACCACCGCAATTCTGCCGGAAGGGCCGGCCGAGATTCTTTCATCCCTGAACTGTTGCTGGAAGGCCTTCTCGTCTATCCTGCCGCCGAGACCGGGAGTTTCGGAGTGTTGCACAAAGTCGATTCCCACCAGCCTCGTCCCGTCGGTGTTGACCGCTATCAGGCCGGTAATCGTTCCCCACAGACCGGGACTCTGAACGGTGAAGGCGTAGACAGACTCTCCTTCAACCTGCGCCCGGTAAACATCTACCTCGCCGTGAAGCTCGACGATCTTCTCTCCGTAGAGCTCCTGTATCTCTTTACTTGAAAGCTTGTCGTCTTTCTGGACAAACCCGAAGACGTATAGCAGGGATTTCTGGAAGTCCAGCTTCTCGTTGACCTCGATCGTGCCGCTCGCCAGCGCGTTTATACTGGCCAGGACCAGCGTGAAGACGAGTGTGAGAGCAAAGGCAAAAAACACCGAATACAGTTTGTCTTTCATGATTTTTTCACCTTCCCCGGAGTGTTGAGATAGTCGATGAGAGAGGCAAAGGTATTGGCGATGAGCAAGGCGAACATGAATCCGGCACCAAAGAGCGAGAAGGTGCCTATAACGACCGAGAGCGCCCCTATCAACCCTCCGTATATCCACTTCGAACGTTCCTTCTTGGGAGCGCTTATGGGATCGGTGGCCATGAAGACCGCCCCGAAGAGGATGCTGCCCCCGAATATCCACGCCAGAGGATTGAGGCGGGTCGGATCGAAGAGAAAGATTATTCCCGACATGACAAAAGCCGAGACGAGAGTAGAGAGTATTATCTTCCACGAGGCAGTTTTGGTTATTATGAGATAAACCGCCGCCGCTATGATAAGCCACTTGGCGGTTTCGCCGGATGTTCCCGATACGTTTCCGAAGAACATCTTCCACATAGATATATCGCCCCCGCCCCTTATAACGTTCACCGGTGTTGCCATGGTGACTATGTCCGAGGCGATCCAGCGACCGAATCCCTGGCCCCACGTACTGACGGCCGGAGTCCAGCTCTGCTGAACGGCAGCCGGGAAGCTAACATAGACGAAGGCCCTGCCGACCATGGCGGGGTTGTACAGGTTTTTCGCAAAGCCGCCGAAGGCCATCTTCGCAAAAACGACACCGAAGGAACTTGACACGATAACTATCCAGAAGGGGACGGCCGGCGGAAGAATGAGCCCGACCAGAAGACCTGTAACGATGACTGCCTCGCTGACTGGTTTTCCCTTCTTTCTTTCGAAAAGCCATTCGATGAATACCGCCATAAAAGTTGAGAGAAAGGTTTTTATGAGGACGACCCAGCCAAAGTTCCCGATTGCGAAGATCAGGATGGGAATCAGCGAGTAGATAACCTTTCGCATCATGGGTTGCTTTTGGAAAAACTTCTTCTGCATCCTTGGCACCTCCGAAAGCTATGCTTGACTATAATTATGGTCATACTGTATAATCATAACGGGGTGGTTCATTTGTCCAGATTGCATGAACTCTCTTTCTATTCACTGGCAGAAGCAAAAGCACATTTTTCCAGAGTCGTTGATGATTGCGAGAAAGCCGATATAATTATAACAAAAAATGGAGTCCCCAAGGCAGTTCTCATGGACTATGGAAAGTACGTGCTGCTGAACAAGTTTTTGGAAAGGGTCTACGACCTGTATCTTATGGATGCCGGCGATGAAGCAATGAACGTTGAGATAAGGGATTTAATTGTAGAAGTTGACGATGAATGATGGAGGTGAACTATGGCAGAAGTCATCCTTGAGAAAGTTGGAAAGACTTATCCGAACGGTTTCAAGGCCGTTCTCGATGCAAATCTGAAAGTTGACGACAAAGAATTCGTGGTTCTGCTCGGCCCTTCTGGGTGTGGAAAGACCACCACTCTAAGAATGATAGCCGGTCTGGAGGAGATCACGGAGGGAACAATCAAGATCGGTGGAAAAGTCGTAAACGACGTGGAACCAAAGGACAGAGACATAGCGATGGTCTTCCAGAACTACGCTCTATATCCCCACATGACGGTTTACGAGAACATGGCCTTCGGTTTGAAACTCAGAAAGACCCCAAAACCCGAGATCGAGCAGAGGGTGAAGGAAGCGGCCAGAATCCTTGGCATCGAGCAACTTCTTGACAGAAAGCCCAAGCAACTCTCAGGCGGTCAGAGACAAAGGGTTGCCGTCGGAAGAGCGATAGTCAGGAATCCGAAAGTCTTCCTCTTCGACGAACCGCTTTCCAACCTCGACGCCAAGTTGAGAGTCCAGATGAGAGCAGAGTTGAAGAGACTCCACCAGAACCTGCAGGCAACGATCATCTACGTTACCCACGATCAGGTAGAAGCCATGACGATGGCCGACAAGATCGTCATTATGAAGGATGGAATAATTCAGCAGATCGGTGATCCATATTCGGTTTACTTCGAGCCGAAAAACAAATTTGTCGCCGGCTTCATCGGTACCCCCGCCATGAACTTCATAAGCGCAAAGCTGGTCTCCGAAGGCGGAAAGACCTGGGTTGTAAAAGAGGATATGAAGGTACTCGTGCCAACCGACAAAGCGGCGAAATTGAAGGATCTGGTTGGTAAGGACATCACTTTCGGCATCAGACCCGAGGATATCTACGACAAGATGTACGCGGTGGCTCCGAAAGACGAGTTCACAGTTAAGGGGAATGTCGACGTTGTTGAGCCACTGGGAAGCGAAACGCTGATACACGCCAATATCCACGGGGACGACATCGTGGCCAAGGTCGATCCCAAAAGCAGGGCTGCGGCCGGACAAATGATCGATCTCGTGTTCGACATGACCATGCTCCATGTCTTCGATCCAGAAACCGAGGAGAATGTACTGGCCGGAACGCACGAAAGCGCACAACCGAAAGTTTGAAGAAGTTTTATTCATAAAAAAAGGTGGCTTGCGCCACCTTTTTTTCTTCCCGGATTACTGCTTGGCTTGCACGTAAGATTTAACCGTTGCGGTAAGTCTGGCCTTCTTTCGTGAAGCTGTATTTTTGTGGATCGTTCCCACTTTTGCAGCCTTATCGAGGGTGGAATATACTTCACTCAACATCGTAGCGACCGAGGAAACGTCCTCGCCCTGCTCGATGGCTTTGTAAAGCTTCTTTGAAGCGTTTCTGAACTTGGTTTTGACGGCCTTGTTGATCATAGTCTTCTTGGCAGTCTGTCTCACTCTCTTCTTTGCTGAAGCATTGTTAGGCACTTAGCACTTCTCCTCCTTTCGGGATTTACAGATTATTTTATCATTAATCTAAGGCTTTCTTCAATTGCTCGACCATATCGACTTTTTCCCAGGGCAGATCGATATCCATCCTTCCAAAATGGCCGTAAGCTGCCGTTTGTCTGTATATAGGTCTTCTGAGGTCGAGTTTATCTATGATAGCACCGGGTCGGAAATCGAAGGTCTTCAAAACGGCCTTTCTCAATTTCTCAAGATCGACTTTCTCGGTGCCGTATGTATCGATCATGAAAGAAACAGGTCTGGCAACTCCTATGGCGTAAGCCAGTTGCAGGGTTATTTTCTCTGCCAGTCCGGCAGCCACTATGTTCTTGGCGGCGTACCTGGCCATGTAGTGGGCCGATCTATCGACCTTGGTCGGATCCTTTCCACTGAAGGCTCCCCCACCATGAGGAATCCATCCGCCGTATGTATCGACTATGATCTTTCTTCCGGTAAGACCTGTATCGGCCGCTGGACCACCCCTGACAAAGCGACCGGTTGGATTGACGAAGATCTCTACCCCTTCCAGAAGTAACTCGTCGTCTATCACCGGTGAAATAACATTCTCCACTACCAGACTCTCGATCTCTTCTCTGGTCAGGTCGGGATCGTGCTGGGTAGAGACGACAACGGCGGTTACTCCTACCGGCCGACCGTCGGAGTACTTCACGGTCACTTGTGTCTTTCCGTCGGGTCTGAAGCCCTTCACTATTCCCTCTTTTCTCACATGAGCCAGCCTGAGGGCAAGCCTGTGGGCAAGCACGATTGGAAGAGGCATCATCTCTGGAGTTTCATTCGTCGCGTAGCCGAACATCATACCCTGATCACCGGCTCCTATGGTATTGTATCTATCTGAATCGTCCTTTTTGGCTTCGAGTGATTTATTGACTCCCAGAGCGATATCTGGCGACTGCTCGTCTATACTTGTAAGAACGGCGCACGTCTCACCGTCGAAACCGAACTTCGCCCTGTTGTAGCCGATTTCAAGAATCGTATCCCTTACTACCCTTGGAATATCTACATATGCTTTGGTGCTGACTTCCCCGGCTACCACTGCTACTCCCGTCGCCAGAAGCGTTTCCACAGCCACCCTGGAATTCTCGTCCTGCGTCAGCATCGCGTCGAGTATCGCATCGGATATCTGATCTGCCATTTTATCGGGATGGCCTTCCGTGACGCTTTCACTGGTGAACAACCAAGTTTTCATCTAATTGCCTCCTTATAGCTGAATCTATTCTTCGTACTCTTCTTTAGAAAGGAATTTACCACCAATTATATCAAAGGAGAGCGGCTTGAAGGCTCTGTTAAAGTCGGCGTAAATCTGGATCTTATTCTGACAATTGCCCCCAATGAACTCTTTGTCCAGTCTGTAAGCGCCTTTTCCCTTTCCGTAATTCACACTTATGTCATAGTATTTTCGTAAATGACTCCTGAATTTCTCTCCGCATTTCCCGCACTGAAAATGCACCACAACCGTGTTGCCGCTGTCATAGAAAGGATTTTTCGAAACATCTCTCTCTTTCTTTTTGAAAAACATTTCAACTACCTCCTCATGACTATCCTGAACTCTTTTGAAGCCTCATTCCCCCAGTGATCGCGTACCACGATTTTCGCATCCCTGGGGTTGCTCCAGTCGATATCGTCCCAGATGTTCACGGGTAGTACGCTCAGCGATTTTTTGGAGTTGAGGTTGAACCAATAATCCGATTCGTTCGAGGGTGAGGAGTAGATTTCATAGACTCTAGTGGCCTCATCCTCGTCAAAAAACATAAAATCTATCTGATAGATCAAACTATTTTCGACGTAGAGCTCTATACTTCTGGGGCTGACCGGATGTCTGAGTTGCACTTTAGTGTGGAGATCTATCGGGGTCAATGCGGTCATTTCAACGGTCGGTTTACCCGAAGAGAAACTATATATCTTTCCACCGACTCTCAAATCGAGTATCTCGATCGCAGAGGACGGCTGACCCGTATCGAAATAGAGCCCGGGATTGATAATGGTCTTCATCGTGCTGTCCCTGACTTCAATATGGAGGTGCGGAGCAACATTTCCACTGTTGCCGGATTTGGCCACCACTTCGTTGCGCTTGAAGGGCAGTTCTCTCGGATCGAAAACCACCTCTACGTACTGGTCGCCGAATTCAGAAGAGAGCTGGTGGTATAAATCGTTCAACTTTCTTCCCGTCAGTGAAGAGGTGTCTCCGATCTCGTTGAGGTGGGCGTAAATAACGTTTATACCCTTTTCGTTGGTGAGAACGTTCGTCACGTTCGGCAGGGTAATCGCGATGCCCATTCCGTATATCGGGTGATTGATGTAGATAACGTTTACATAAGAATCGTCCGGAGATACTAGATCGAGGCCGACTATACTTCCTGTAGAGTAATCCAGGCCCATGTGGAAATGTTCCGGATAATTGATGTTTCTCGAATTGCCCCTGAACTCTCCAAAGTATCCGGTAATCTCGGGAGTTCTTTTGAGAGGAAAGGGCAAGATCGCCGAGAGCGATAGACCGGCCACCAGAGTAACTATCAGAACCGCCAACAGTTTTTTCATCATAAGCATTTTCCCTCCTCACAAATAGAAGAAATCATCCTTTCATGTATCTCATCGGAGGATAAGTACTGTATCTCAATCACATCGTCTCCGTACTCTTGCGAAACAATTTCGAGGGAATCCCTGAATTTCATGAAACTGGCCAGAGCTTCCGGTTTCAGCCTGAGAGTCCATCTTTTTTTCTCCACATCGAGCGCCCTCTGGATCGCCAGGACGAGCCCGTCGATGTTCTCTACCTTGAGCGCGCTGACCATTACAGAGTCCGGGAAGATGCACCGCAGTTCAACGAGTCTCTCATCTGTGCATCTATCTATCTTGTTGAAGACGTGGAGGCTCTTTATCTCTCCCCCGCCGATCTCTTCGAGCGTCTTCCCGACGATCGCAAACTTCTCCCTGACGGCCGTGTCAGAAGCGTCCGAGACTATCACCAGCAGATCGGAGAACCTGACTTCGTCGAGGGTCGCCCTGAAACTCTCCATCAATTCGTGTGGAAGCTCGCGTATGAACCCCACCGTGTCGGAAACGAGTATCTGCAACCCCGAAATCAACCTGACTCTCCTGACCCTGGTATCTAGGGTGGCGAAGAGCTTATCCTGAATCAGCAGATTCTCCCCGCTCAGCAGAGAAACCAGAGAGGATTTCCCCACATTGGTGTAACCCACGAAAGAAACCAGCGGGCTGGCGGAACCGACCCTCCTCTTTCGGGAGACTTCTCGCTGTCGTTTAAGTTCCTCGATCTCCCGTTTGAGGTGCGTTATCTTTTCCTGAGCGAGCCGTCTGTCGATTTCAAGCTTTTTCTCGCCCGGTCCTCTGGTACCGATACCTCCGCCCGTCTGCGAGAGCATTCTACCGTAGCCCTTCAGCCTCGGCAACTGATACTTAAGACTGGCGAGCTCGACTTCGAGTTTACCTTCTTTAGTGGTGGCGTGGTCTGCGAATATCTTCAGGATCAACTGGGTCCTGTCCATTACTTTAATGCCTAGATGTTTCTCGAGGTTGAAAGCTTGAGAAGGAGAGAGTTCGTGACGGGTGATGACGATTTCGGCACCGTAAGATTCCAGCATTCTCCTGGCAAAATCAACCTTTCCCCTGCCGAGATAATGCCTGGGATCGGGATAATCTAGATTCTGTATCACTGTTTCGATAATATTGTAATTGGCCGTCCTCGCCAGTTCGTTGAGTTCACCGACGATTTCCGACCTGGTTTCCTGTTCACCCGGAGAGAAAACAGCTATAAGCAGTGCGTCTATGCTTTTTTCAATCCTCCTTCTTACCGGTCGTATTGGTCAATCTCACGTATTTCTGAGGAACCATCATCTTTATAGCATGCTTGTAAACAAGCGTCTGCTCCTGTCCATCCTCGAGAAGGACCGTGAAATTATCGAAGGACTTGACCATCCCTTTAGTCTGAAAACCACCTTCCAGGTACATCTTCACTTCAACCTTGTTGACCCTCAGCAGGTTTAAAAAACGGTCCTGCAGATTGAACTTTTCAGCCATAATTACCCCCCCAAACTAAGAGAATTGTTCTTTCGAGTGTCGATACAGCACAGGACTCAGTAAGATTCGAAAGATCGATTTCAAGACCCGAATACCTTCTGAACCAGATTATCTGACGCCGCGCGTATCTCCTTGTATTACATTTTATCTTCTCCAGAGCTTCTTGTGAAGAAATCAAACCCCTAATACATTGTACCATTTCGGCGTAGCCTATTGTCTTCAACGCATTGATATTTGCAGTGTAACCCATGGCTAAAAGTTCCCGCGTCTCTTCCATCAGACCCTGCCTGTACATCTCTTCGACTCGCGATTCGATTCTCCGATGTAGCTCACTCCGGGATCGGTTCAGGACGATCACTTTGAACCTGTCTGAAATTACTTTCTCGTTCTGCACTTCGCTCAGTGCCCTTCCTGTCAGGAAAAAGGCCTCGAGATACCTTATAGATCTCTTCAAATCGTTCTCGTGAAGGCGCCCGTAGGCCTTGCTGTCGATAGCCTTCAGTATCTTACGCAATGAGCCGGGGCTGGCCCTTTCGAGTTCGGCAAGGGCCTCGCGAACGCTCTCGTTACGTCCGGGAACGTTGGCCAGTCCTTTCATAAGAGCCTCGGCGTACAGACCGGTGCCACCGGCCAAGACCGGTATTTTCCCCCTGGATGTGATATCTTCGATCGCCTCCAGCGCCAGTTCTCTAAATGTCTTTACGTCGAAATCCTCATCCGGGTCCCTTATATCTATCAGCCAGTGTCTGAGACTTTCCCGTTCGCTTTTCGTAGGTTTGGCCGTTCCCACGTCCATGTGGCGGTAGATCTGTCTTGAGTCAACCGATACGACCTCTATGGGAAGTCTCATGGCTAACTTCAGTAGGAGGGCTGTCTTTCCCACGGCCGTCGGCCCGAGGATAACAGGTATCATCTCTTATCGACAACCCCGTATAGCACGCCGCTCTTCTTGCTTCCCCATAAACGGTCGAATTCGATCCCGAGCTCTTGGAAGAGAGTGTCCCTGGTTCGGCTTTTGAGTATGAATTTTCGGCGAGCTGCCCTGATCATCCAGTCAACATCATCTCTGTTTATCCTGTCATATACCGCGAAAGGCCTCAACGGATTTATCGAGTGTGAGCTGTACTGAGGTCTGTCGAACATTGGATCACAGTAAACTATATCATAAGAACCTTCTCCACAGCTCCTTACGAATTCTCTCAGGTCCCTGTTGTACAGTTCTATCCTGCCAGCGGCTTCCCTCGTCCAGTCGTCTTCGTAGGGGTAATTTTTCAAGCCGTGCGAAACAACCCTAAAGATGTGTTCTGAAGCCTCAAGCCCCACGACTTTTCCGTCGGGAAGAAAATTGGCGATCAGAAGGGCTTCGTTTCCCAGACCGAATGTGGTATCGAGAACCAGTTCAGTTCCCGCGAGTTCCATGCTTTTGATCAGATAATCGGAATCCTGCAACTTGATATTTTTCAGTCTGACTTTGGACATTCCAGGATGGAAGAAAAAGACTTCCTCACCCGAGCGTATTACGAGCTGGCCATTCTTGTCGAAGACGTAGTAGAAGTCCAGAACTTTCTCCTTTTCGTACTCCTTCAACCTGCTGCGTGATACGTATTTGACCCCCATCTCTTCGGCCAGATCTCTGGCCTTTGTCACTTCCTCCCTCGAAGGTTTGTACGAAGTTGTAACTATATAATTCATCAATAGACACCCGTGCCTTTCTCCTGCATCAATTTCCTCAACAATTCCAGCTCGGCCTCTCTTATCTGTATCTGTTTCTCCAGTTCGTTGTATAGCTTCTCCATGATCTCCAGCTTATGTTTCTCCTCTTTTAGCTTCGCTATCGCGTTGTAGTTAGTGATGAGAAGGAGTGAAAGCAAAAGAACCAGGAAGATAAAAATCCCCAGCGGAAAGATTTTCTTGCGCTTTACCCTGGCTATTTCAAACCACTCCTGGCTATTCCCGCTATGAAATACTTCTGGGTCAGCAGGAAGAGAATAACTACCGGTATAACCGAGAAAGTCGCGGCTGCCATCAGGAGATGGTAGTCGCTACCGGTGGCTGAACTGAAGTTTTGAAGTCCTACCGGCAGCGTTCTGATCTCCGGGCTTTTGGTAACGATCAACACCCAGAGGAAAGAGTTCCAGCTCCCGACGAACTTGAGCAACGCACCCGTAATCACGGCCGGTTTGGATAGAGGAACCATGACTGTCCACAAGAACCTCCATTTGGTGAGTCCGTCTATCATCGCGGCATCGTAAAGCTCGTTCGGTATCGTCATGAAATGTTGCCTCAATAGAAAGATGGCGAAGACGCTGACGACCCAGGGTACTATGAGCGCGTAATATGAATCGATCCAACCCAGAGCGGTGAGGGTTATGTAATTCGGTACCAGGAGAACTTCTCCGGGAACCATCATCGTTGCAAGGAAGAGTGTGAAGATAAGGTTCTTGCCGAAGAACTCCATTTTTGCGAAGGCGAAGGCTGCCATTGCAGCGAATATTATCTCGGCAAAAGTGGTGACTATCGCCACGAAGACGGTGTTGAAGTAATACGTTCCGAATGGTGCGGCGTTCCATGCAGTGACGTAGTTCTGGAAAAAGTTACTTATTGTCTCGGCGAACGTGAAGTTCGCTTTCGCCGAGGAGACATCGTCCTTGAACCAGACGGCCGGGATACCTTTCAGCTTTATGTCGAAGGATTTTGAACCCGAGGGAGAGATCAAACCCCTGAGGAAGACCTTTTCAACCTCGTCGGGCTTGGAAACGAGATCGAGCTCGGTGAAGATGTTCGAGTGCATCTTCGAGAAACTGCCGACCATCTCGGTCTCCTCCCACCTTCTTCTTATGAACCGGGCGAAGACTTCGGGATCGCTTTCGCCGGCAAATCTGGAGAGTCCGGCGGAGATCTTGCCGTAAGTTATACTCTGCCCCGCTGTCGTTGCAACCTCCCTTATTACCGATTCCAGCTCCTGATAGGAGCTTTCCGAGGTCATGATCTGTCGAACTCTCGAATCGAGCGAGGGGTCGGCAGCCACAAGCAGCGATGTTCTCAGGAAGTTCATGGCTTCATTGACCGTTTCCAGTACGGTCCGGGGACTGGAGAAGTGGCCCGCCAGACTGTCTCTGTAGTTTCCGTCCAGGTAAGTTAGAAGTATGGTGACGGCGTTCCTTATGTTCGACGGCGTCAGGGTTGACTTCAGATACTCCTTCGTTGCCGGATCGGCCTTCCAGGTGTCGATGGCCTTTATTACCAGTCCGTGGACCTGTTCATCGGTCCTTATCCTCCCCACTATCGAACCGCTCGAGAGCGAGACTGTCTGAACGCCATCGTAGAAGTTTCTGGCCTCTACGTAGAAATCCATGAGGTAGGTCCAGCGAATCGGCCCGTCGGAGATGCTTTCCAGCGACCGTTCAAACTGGTTCACGAGCATCGTCAACCTCGGGTCCGAAGATGCTTTCGATCTGGCCAGAGAGAGCGACTCCTGTGTATCCGCTTCTATCTTCGAGATGTTCTCGCGCATGAGACTTATGACAGTCGCCAGCTCGGGCAGTGACGTCACGCCCGAAGTGCCCGTCCTGTATGAATCCAGTCCGGCCATGGCCGTCTCAATTGCAGACACCGTATCGCTGAAAATATCACGGATCTCTTCCCGGAGTTCGGCCTTCAGCTGTTTGGTGGAGTCGTTGTCTATCGGGAGGTCCTTGAACGTTGTCTCGGCAGATTGAAGGAGTCTATCGATCGTGGATGAGTAAAGGGATTTCAGGGAATTGACCAGCACGACTCTCCTGATGAAGCCCGTATCCTGATAGATGGAAACCCCGAAGAAGCCGTCGAAGAAAGTTCCCGGATCATCCGTGTTTAACTTTTCGAGCTCGCCGGAATAGGTCTGTGGGAAAGCGCCTTTCAGGGAGAGAAACTTCTCGGCGAGCTCTCCGTATCGAGCCATGTCGAGATCGACCGCATAGAAGGCCGGCAAACCGTTGTTCGAGAGGAGCAGGATCTCGATCTCGCCGCGCACGATCGGATCGTCGTCGAGACTTACCGTCAGTGTATCGAAACTGCCCGTGCTCTCCAGAAGGGCTGCGAAGTTCCTGAATTCGCTCAGACTGAGCGTTGAAAGATCCACAGACGTCGAGGAGCTCTTCTGCTTGATTCTGGTCTTGAACTGGAAGGAACTGGCGGCATTCTTGGTCGTCCAGACCGGCGGCCAGGAAGAGACTTCGCTCGGCGCTTTGAAGGACGTGTCCACCATCCATGCGAAGGGTACCAGCATCAGGAAGGCGCCCCCGATGATGAGAACGTATATGAAAATCTTCGAAATACTCCTGGTAGATGATGTATTCACAGCGCCACCTCATCCCTCGTAGTGTACACGCTTCTTCCCGACGTAGAGTTGCACCATCGTGAGAAGAAGGATTATCATGAAGAGAATATAGGCGGCCGCACTGGCCACTCCCATCCTCTGCTGGTTGTAAAAGGCGTCAAAGACGTAGTAAACGAGCGTGAGCCCGCTCTTGTTGACAGGTCCGGGCAAGCCCTGGTACAGGATGAATATCTGGGAGAAGACTTTGAAGGCACCGATCATAGTTATTATCATTATGAAGAAGGTCGTTCCCGATAGAAGGGGCCAGGTGATGAACTTGAATTTCTGCCAGGAACTGGCTCCATCGACATCGGCCGCCTCGTAGTAAGACCTGTCGATGTTCTGGAGACCGGCCAGAAATATCACGGCCGTATAGCCGACGTGCTGCCAGACCGAGACTATGGCGATCGTGGGTATCGTCCAGACTTCTTCCTTGAGCCATGCGATCTTCGGCAGGTTGAACCACGACAGGATGTAGTTCAGAAGGCCGAACTGGTCGTTGAACATCCACTGCCAGACCAGGGAAACGGCGACCACCGATGTCACGAATGGTATGAAATACGCCGTTCTGAAGAGCGAGCGGAGCTTTATGCTCTTGTTGAGAAGGACGGCGATCAGTAGGGCCAGCACTATCTGTGTCGGAACCGAGAGTACAACGTAATAGATGGTGTTGAAGATCGACTTCAAGAAGTCCGAGCTCTCCTTGGCCAGCACGAAGTACTGCAAAAAGTCGACGCTCTCCTTCAACAGAACCCTCGAAAGAAGGTAGTATATCCCTATGAAAAGTATGAGCGTTACCCACTGGCTCGACTTCATTTTAACGCTCTGTATCGAACCTCTGCGCCTCAGGAAGATTACCAGCGCAAAGGCGGCCATCGCCAGTCCGTACAGTATCCCGGCCATCGTCACCCCGTCCGAGAGGTTCCTCAAAACCACATAACCGGCTAGAACTCCTGCGAACAGCGCATAGAGCGTTGCATGCTCCTTCTCGGGTTTATCGTACTTGCTCGCGCCGCAGAGAAGGAAATGGACCATCTGAACCAGGACCAGAGTCGCAACAGCATAGACGGCCATGTTGATGATCGAATAAAGCAGGTTCATCTGAACGGGGTACGAGATCCTGAAGAGTTCCTTGTAGTTGTCCAGACCTATGAAGTAGCGAGAGGCCGAAGTGTAATCCCATTTGAAAAAACTTAATACGAGAGAGAAGCCTATCGGCCAGAAAGTGAAGACACCAAGGATCGCCAGCGAAGGCAGGAGAAACAGATAGGCTTTCCAGGTCTCTCTCCAGTATTTTTTCGATCGCCTATTGTAAGACAAAACCTTTCCCCCCATTCACTGCTCAGTGGATTTGTCCATCAACTTCAGTATATCAAAGATTCTTCGGTGCTCTTCAACGTCGTGTACTCTCAATATCTTCACTCCCTTCAGATAGAGGTACGTGGAGACGGCGAGAGTTTCCTCGAGTCTATTCTCGACGGGCAGACCGGAGACGTATCCCATGAAGCTCTTTCTAGAATGGCCCACCAGCACCGGGTACTTAAGGCAGGTGAAGTCGGTGATATTCTTGAGAATCTCCAGGCTCTGAAGGGCGTTCTTGGCGAAACCAATGCCGGGGTCGAGAATTATCCCGTCCTTTCTCACCCCTCCTGCCACGGCCTTTTCGCAACGTTCAAGCAGTTGCTCCTTAACCTGAGATACTACATCGGAGTAATCGGTGAGCCGGCTCATGGTCGAGGGAGTGCCCTTCATGTGCATTATTACGACCGCGGCTCCGTTCTTCGCCACGACCTCTATCATAGCGGGATCGACCAAACCTGTTATGTCGTTGACGATGTCGGCTCCCTCCGAGAGCGCCTGCAAAGCCGTGTTGCAGTTGTATGTATCGACCGAGATGATCGCCTCCGGTCTTCGCTCCCTGATACCCCTGACGACAGGAACGACCCGGCGTACTTCCTCCTGCCAGTCGATGGCTCCGGCCCCGGGTCGGGAAGATTCACCGCCTATATCGATTATAGAAGCGCCGCTATCGAGCATCTCCATCGCCCTTTCCACGGCGGTCCGTGGATCGGGGACCCGGCTCCCGGGGTAGAAGGAATCGGGTGTGGTGTTGATTATACCCATTATCACGGGTGAGGAGAGATCGAGCGATCTCCCGTTTCTGAAATCCATTCTCGTCAATCTTTTTTTCGCCCCCTGACTCTTTCCACGAAGAGTCTGAACAGCGGACTGGGGCGGCCCACTTTCGAGCCGAACTCCGGGTGGTACTGAATCCCGAGGAAGAAATCCCTGCCTGGCAACTCGATGGCCTCCACGAAAGCGGCCTTGGACGAGATCACCAACCTGCCGGAAAGGTTCTCGTCCGGCTCGCTGAAGAGGTCCCGGAAGTCCTCGTAGTTGACTTCGTACCTGTGCCTGTGCCTCTCGTGAACCGGACTGGCCCCGTAAGCCTCCATGAGAAGCGTACCCACCTTTATTGGAGTCTCCTGTGCGCCCAGTCTCATGGTCCCGCCGAGTTTGAGTATCTTCTTCTGTTCCTCCATTATATCGATCACCGGATAGGGCGTCGCCGGATCGAATTCGGTGGAGTTAGCGCCTTCAAGGCCGGCCACATTTCTGGCGTACTCTATAACCATTAGCTGCATACCCAGACAGATACCCAGAATGGGTACGTTGTTCTCGCGCGCGTACCTTATCACGGCTATCTTTCCCTCTATGCCCCTCTTTCCGAAACCGCCGGGAATTATCAGGCCCTCGTATTCGGCCAGGGTGTTTTTGATCTGCTCCTGCGTCATATCCTCGAAGACCTGGGAATCGAGGACTTCCGGCTTGCTGGCGCCACACAGGCAAATACTCTCGGATATGCTCTTGTAGGCGTCGTCCGTTCCCAGATATTTGCCGATTATGGCGATCTTCGAAGGGATGAAGTTTCTAGGGTAGTCCCATTCAAACCTCTCCATTATCTCGAGGTTGAGCCTGGTGGCTATCTTTCTGTGAATGCCGTAAGAGTAAACGATCGAGGGGACATCGTAAACGTTCTTAGAGTCGGGCAGATTGAAGACCATCTCCCTTTCGACGCCGCCGAAGAGGGCGATCTTTCTAAGCTCGTTCTCCTCAACCGGTTCCTCGGATCTCACGGCGATCATCTGCGGCTGAATGCCTATCCTCCTCAAGAGCTGCACCGACTGCTGAGTGGGTTTGGTCTTGAACTCGCTCGTGACCCTGAGGTAGGGTACGTAGGTCACGTGGACGAAGAGAAAGTTCTCGGAACCCTCCTCTACCGAGAGCTCCCTGATGGCTTCGAGAAAGATCTCGCCCTCGATGTCGCCCACAGTTCCGCCGATCTCTATCATGATCAACTCGCCCGGAATCCTTCTTATCCTGCCTTTTATCTCCTCGGTCACGTGCGGCACCATCTGGACGGTCGCCCCCAGGAAGCTCCCTTCCCTCTCCTTGTCTATGATGGCTTTGAAGATCTGGCCGGCCGTCATATTGTTCTCGCGTCGCATATCCTTTCCAAGGAACCTCTCGTAATGGCCGAGGTCTAGATCGGCTTCGTAGCCGTCCTCCGTTACGAAAACCTCCCCGTGCTGGTTGGGATTCATCGTGCCGGCATCTATATTGAGGTATGGGTCTATCTTCAGGGTGTTGACCTCCACCCCGCACTCCTTCATAACACGGGCTATGGAGGCCGAAAGTATTCCCTTTCCGATTCCGCTGAGCACTCCTCCCGTTACTACCACGTACTTCTTCTTCATAGAATGTTCTCCCGATTATTCAATAGTTCTCTTATATACTTGATCTCTTCTGCGTGGTCGGCGTCTTCGCCCGGGGTCTCCAGAAGCCAGGGCTTCTGCTGTATCTCTTCGCAGGAGAGGAACTCCCTGAATCCCCCGTCCATGCCTATATAACCCTTGCCTATGACTTCGTGTCTGTCCTTGCCGGCGCCCAGGGGAAATTTACTGTCGTTGAGGTGTACCATCTTCAACTTCTCATATCCGACCGTGGAGTCGATGCTCTCTATCAGAAACTTCGTCCCGTCGATAGTCCTGATATCGAAGCCGGAATCGAAACCGTGACAGGTATCGTAGGTTATGCCTATCCTCGAAGGCCCGGACGACCCGTCTATAATACTCTTCAACTCTTCGAAACTACTGCCTATATGGTTGCCCTTGGCGGCGACGTTCTCCAGAAGAAGCATCACGTCGTTGTCCTGATTTTCGCCCAGAACTATATCGATTCCCCTCACTATCCTGTCTATGCCGGTCTGGAGACCGTCCCCCAGATGGCTCCCCGGATGGAAGTTCAAATACTTCAGCCCCAGAGCGGCCGTGATCTTCATCTCGATCGAGAGCAGCGTCACAGACTTATCCCATACCTCCTCGCTGGAGGAAGCCAGGTTTATAAGATAACCCGAGTGGACCATGCAAGAGTAAGGGTCGATGCCTTTGGCTTTCATCTCGTCCTTGAAAGCCCGGGCGATCTTATCCTCGGGAAGCGAGGCTCTCCACATCCTGGGACTGTGCGGGAAGATCTGGAAAGTGTTTCCGCCCATTTTCGACGTATCTCCGGGGACTTTATCGAAGCCCTTCGAAGTCGACATATGCGCGCCCAGCTTTATCACGGAATCACCTCGCGCTCTCATTCTTCATCGCCGATCCGCAAGATAGCGAGGAAGGCGTTCTGAGGAATAGTTACCTGACCTATCTCTCTCATTCTCTTCTTTCCCTCTTTTTGTTTCTCCAGCAGCTTCATCTTCCTGGTAACGTCCCCGCCGTAGCACTTGGCCAGAACGTCCTTCCTGAGGGCCTTTATATCGCTCCGGGCGATTATCCTGCCACGGGCCCTGGCCTGTATCGGTATCTGGAACTGATGCTGGGGTATTAGTTCGCTCAGCTTGTCCACAACCTTCTTGGCCACCGCGTACTCCTTGTCTACATGAACTATGAACGACAGGGAATCCACGGTGTCCTTGTTGACGAGTATGGTCACCTTGACCAGGTTCGATTCTCTGTAGCCGATGATATCGTAATCCATCGAGGCGTATCCTCTTGAGAGCGCCTTCATCCTGTCGAAGAAGTCGAACATTATCTCCGAGAGGGGCGTCACGAACTTCATGACCACCCTGTTTTTGCCGGCGTTCTCGACGGCCTTGAACTCGCCCCTCTTTTCGGTCGTAATGAAACCGATGAGGTTGCCCATGTAATCGGATGGAGTGATTATAGAAAGCTCCACGAAGGGCTCTTCGACCTTTGCGAACTCTCCCGGTTCGGGAAAACTTGCCGGGTTGGTAATCTCTTGAACGGTTCCGTCGCTCATGGTTACCCTGTAAACTACGTTCGGCGCCGTCAGTATACAGGTGATATCGAACTCCCTCTCGAGTCTCTCCCTCACCACATCCATATGGAGCAAGCCGAGGAAGCCGACTCTGAAGCCAAAGCCCAGCGCCGGGGAGTTTTCCGGCTCGAAGACCAGGGCTGCATCGTTCAGCTTGAACTTGTCGAGAGCCTTTCGCAGCTCTTCGTAGTACTCGGGCATGCCGGGAAACATGCCGGCATAAACCATGGGCTTGGCGACTTTGTAACCGGGAAGGGCCTCGGGAGTGGAGCTGGTGGCGCCTGTGATCGTATCGCCGATTTTGGCGCTTGCCACTTCTTTGATAACGGCTATGATGTAACCGACCTCTCCGGCGTCGATAGAATCTGTTGGGACCATCTGCGGAAGGAAGTAACCAACCTCTATAACCTCGAAGATTTCACGGGAGGACATCATCATGATTCTGTCGCCTGCCCTGACCGAACCTTCGAAAACTCTGACGTGAACAACCACACCCCTGTACTTGTCGTAAATCGCGTCGAAGATCAGCGCCTTGAGCGGAGCTGAAGTATTACCCGACGGCGGCGGGACGCGCTCGACCACTGCCTCGAGTATCTCCACGACGCCCTCTCCCGTTTTGGCGCTCGCCAGCAGACATTCCTCGGCTTTATAGCCGATCAAATCGACTATCTCGGCCAGCGTCTCCTCGATATTTGCGTTCGGAATATCAATTTTGTTCAGAACCGGTATCAGCTCGAGGTCGTTCTCTATGGCCAGATAAGTGTTTCCCACCGTCTGGGCTTCAACACCTTGCGAGGCGTCCACAAGAAGAATCGCCCCCTCGCAGGCGGCCAGACTCCTCGAAACCTCGTAATTGAAATCGACGTGGCCGGGCGTGTCTATTATGTTTATCTCGTAAGTCTTGCCGTTCCGGGCCGTGTAATTCAGCTTCACGGGTTTGGACTTAATCGTTATTCCCCTCTCGCGCTCGATGTCCATCGAATCCATGAACTGGTCCTTCATGCGCCGGTGTTCGATAGTGCCGGTTATATCCAGAAAACGATCGACCAGCGTAGTCTTTCCGTGGTCGATATGGGCGATAATCGATATATTTCTTATCAGATCTCTACCAAACATGAAATTCCCTCCCGCCGATCAAGAAGAATTGTAACATGCGATGACCGCGGTAGTTTTAACCTCCCGCGAAAATGTAGTAATATGTGTAGAAAAAGAACCGTCGGACGTCAGGATAAAGCTCAAGACGTTATCTCAGTGGTTTCCTCTGTAGAGTCTGCTCTGGAACATTCGCGAATACTCGGTCCAGGAAGAGTCTTCCGGCGTCGCGGCGGCCTGGGACTCGAAATGGTCCAGCCACGCGTCCAGGTTGTCGCACAGCGACAGAATGAAGGCCTCCCTAGTCTTCGGTGTCACGGGAGAGCCGTATTGCAACTCCCCGTGGTGGCTTATAACCGCATGGATCAGCTCGCTGGCCAGAGTCTCGGGGAAGCCGTCGATCTTCACGATCTCCCTTTCGAGGATCCTCACTCCTATCGCTATGTGGTCCTCGAGCTGACCGCGATCGGTGTATTCGAAGGCGTAATCGTCGGTCGAATAGGTTTTCACCTTTCCTATATCGTGCAGAAGCGCCGCCGTCACCAGCATATCCCTGTCGATACTCTCTCGCGAAGGCGAAAGGTCGTATATGCCCAGCGCATACCTGGCCACCTGGAAACTGTGACCGGCGAGGCCTCCTATAAGGGCGTGGTGATAAGTCTTGGCTGCCGGGGAGTCGAAAAACTCGCGGCAGGAACCATTCTCGCCCAGCAATCCCTCAAGCAATTCTCTCAAAAACCCGTTCTTCACGCTCTCGATCAGCCGTTGTATCTCGGATCTGAGAGCGGCGATATCGCGAACGACAGGTATGAGCTGGGTGGTAGAGCCGGCGCTGTAAGCTTCCATCTCATCGAGTGTGAAATTCCTCTTCACCTTTATACTCAGCCCGTACTTCTCGTCGCGCATATAATCGGCCAGCGCTATATGGCCTGCACGCGGCTCTATAACTCCAGAGTCGCCTATCCATGCCTTGGACTCGACTCTGCTCTTCGAATCGCCAACGGTGCAGGCGTAGTACGGGCCGCGACTCCCTTCGATCCTTTCGGCCGAAAACACGAAGAAAAAGCCCGGCCTCATGTTGATAAAATTCTCAACCTTGTTCTGGAGCACGTTGTAAGACTGGAGTATCTCCGACAGTGTAGGATAATCGTCCTGCTTTCCCCTTATCATTTTGCTTTCTCTCCTTTCGGCCACTCCGGGTTTCTGTTAAGTCTTTACCAATAATAGACTGCGAACGATGGGACTTATGTTCACAAACCCTTCTTCAGAGAAGGGCGAATGGAGGAAATTACCTATCATCGCGAACGAAATAAGTGTAAGAATCAGAAAACCCCTGGAATCAGGGGCTTTCATTACTACTTCTATTTCACTATTTCTACTTTTTCAAAGGTCTCACGGGACGGCAGACGGCATAGCCATATTTTTCCGGATCGCTTCTCTGGTAGATCGGATTTTCAATGTTCCATTCGTAGCCGGAATCTGACGGATTCCAGCTCCATGCAAGATCGTTCACGGTCGACATGACGGCATCGTTGTTCTCTTCAAATACATATGGCGGGTAATAAAAGACGATGTATTCGCTCTCTTGAATAGTAGTGCACTCCATACCTTCAGGTACTTCTCCGCTGTAATCGATAGGCACTTCGATCCCATACAGGTAGCCACGCTTACCGCCTTCAAAATACCAGCCGCCGATCTGGCCATGAAGGCTCGGGATGCTCTCCAGCAGACCTGTCACGGTGTGACAGTCCTGACCGGGAATGCTTTCCTGAAGCTCCCAGAAGTGGAAATATCCCTTTGCGTCAACGTTTCTGATCCCGATAAACCTGTGTGCGTGCAGTTTCTCGAACTTCACTTCGATCTTTTCGAGTTCTTTCTCGCTCAAGTTGCACCTCCTTTTGATACCTAGAACACAGGGATCATAGACAATCCTTTTCAGCAGAAGGGGGATCGGTCTTGGAGAGGATCTGTACTCCTTCGGCGAAACCGAGTAAGCCTTCTTGAACGATCTACTGAAAGCTGCTTGCGAGGAGAAGCCTCTATCAAGAGCTATCTCGGCGATTGATTTCTCGGTATCGCGCAACTCCAGCGCTGCCTTGCAGATCTTTCGAAGCCTGATGTAATCCCTCAGTCGCATCCCGGTCAGGGCGTGAAACTTCTTTGTGCAGTAAAAAGGCGAATAGAAAAGACTCTCGCCCACTTCGGAAAGAGAAGGACTATCATCGAGATTCCGCTCGATGAGTTCTATGATCTGCTGAACGTTCTCATGCCATTCATACACAGCGATCCCTCCCGGGAAAAATATACAGTAAAAGAGAGGCAATTTCTTGATCTGAGTTGCACTTTAAGCTAACCTCATTGTATAAGCATATTTCATGTATAAGGTTATTATGATACGTTTACGGTGATTCACTTTTGTTAGTCTCCTCAGGTACTCATTCGATTGGATCTCTGTTCCGCTTTTCTCGTAACGTTCACACTGTTTTTTAACAGTTCTCTATATTAAATTCCCCTTAATAATTTCCTTTTTCTCCATTTTTTATGGTAACATCTTTTTAGGCTTCCTTTCGGCTTTTTGGTGTCCCTTTCCGGGGCACACCCGGAAATAGATAGCTAGGAGTCGAGACTGAAAGTCGATATTATGAAGGTGAGCGCTCATGAGAAAGCTCTTGGCCTTTTTGATCGTTTTTGTCGGTACGGCTCTAATGATTACAGGCTCCTGTTATGCGATAGACAAGAGCATCACCTGGACGGAGGATGAAATTGCCTTCATCAACGAACATCCTGTCATTCGACTCGGCGTCGATCCTGCGTTCGTTCCGTTCGAATTCATAGACAAGGACGGAAAGTACAAGGGAATTGCTGCCGATTTGTTGCAGCTGATCGGCGAGAAAACCGGCTTGCGGTTCGAGGTTGTTCAGGGTTTGACCTGGCCGGAGGCCTACGATATGGCCCTGGCGGGAGAGGTGGACGCTCTGCCGGCGATATCCAGGACCGATGAAAGAGAACTGCATTTTCTTTTCTCCGAACCGTATTACTACTTCAAGAGGGTAATCGTGACCAGGGACACCGATACGGCAATCTCGGGAATTGAAGATCTTGAAGGGTTGACGGTGGCCGTGCAGAGGAACAGCTCCCATCACAGTTACCTGCTGTATTATCCAAAAATCAATCTGAGTCTCTACGACTCTGTGGAAGCGGCGATCACGGCAGTCGCCAACGGCACGGAAAGGGCTTTCGTCGGGAACCTCGCCACCACTAATTATCTTATACGGGCCAACGGATTGACGAACTTACGGTTCACCGCATTCGAAGCCGATAGACAGCTGACTTTGAACTTTGCCGTTCGCAAAGACTGGCCCCTTCTTGTGAGCATCTTCAACAAAGCGTTGAATACGATCACGGAAGAAGAGAAGATCGCCATCAACAACAAGTGGATCGATCTAGGATCGGAGACCGACTACGGACCGATCATCCGGGTTATAGCGATCTTTGCGGTACTGGCTGCAGTCGTGATGGTGGTTTCGTTTTACTGGATCATTCGATTGAAAAATGAAATTAAGAAGCGCGAACTCATTCAGATAGATCTGGAAAAGGCAAAACGAGAAGCCGAAGATGCGAACGAATTCAAGTCCAGCTTCATGGCGAGAATGTCCCACGAAATCCGGACACCGCTCAACGCCATTACGGGAATGGCTTACCTGCTGAAAAAGACCAATATCTCCCTGACGCAGACCATGTATGTCGATCGAATCACTCAGGCATCGAACAATATGCTGAGCATAATCAACGATATCCTGGATTACTCTAAGATCGAAGCCGGCAAGGTGGAGCTGGAGATCGCTTCTTTCAGCATGGACCAGGTCATTCAGGACGTCGTGAACATAGTGTCTTACAAGATCGAAGAGCAGGGGATCGGCTTCAGGCTTTCGAAAGATCCCCTCGTTCCAAATTGGTTCTTCGGCGACCAGAAGCGAATCGAGCAGATCCTCCTCAACATCCTCAACAACGCCGCGAAATTCACCGCATCCGGCGAAGTCTCGCTGGACGTGAGGCTCGTGGCCAGGGAAAAGGAAAAATACCATCTCTCCTTTTCGATAAAAGACACCGGCATCGGCATGACCGAAGAGCAGGTGAAAAAGCTCTTCGTACCTTTTACGCAGGGAGACAGCAGTATCAACCGGCGCTTCGGAGGTTCCGGATTGGGGCTGTCTATCGTCAAGAACCTCCTGGATATGATGGGGGGAAATATACAGCTCTTCAGCACCCCCGGGGAAGGCTCCACGTTCATAATCCAGCTTTCTCTGAGTATCGACAAAGAGAAAGAGGAGCTTTACGCAAAAACCTTCTCGGCGACTCATTTCAAGAACGTCAGGACGCTTGTCCTGGAAAGGACGGGGGCGAGCATGAACCTTCTGGAGAGCTATCTCGGCGCCTTCGGAATGCATTGCGAGCTCACCAGTTCCCAGGCGAGCGCGTTGAGCATGCTTGAAGCAGCCGATGGCAAATTCGCCAAGCCCTTCGATCTGTTCATCATCGACTACGACACACCTGCCGGAGGCGGCTTCGAATTCATAGAGTCGATACGCAAAAACCCGAGGATCGCCAGAATGCCGAAGCTCATCGTGCTTTTGCCGATGATGAGGGAGGATCTCTTCGACAGGCTCGACGACTATGGAATCGACATGGGCATCGGCAAGCCAATAATCCCTTCGATTCTGTTGAACGGGATTCTCGACATTTTCAATTTGAAGGCGGTGTCGGCCTCTCAACCGTTGGAGAAGAAAGCCGGCCCCGCAAGACTCGACGGATCCCACCGAGTGCTTCTGGCCGAAGATAACAAGACCAATCAGTTGATTGCGAAATCCATCCTCGAACAGGTGGGCATCGAATCTATCCTGGTGGGCGACGGCAGGGCCGCTGTTGAGCTTTACAGGCAACACAGGAATAGCATCGACTTGATTTTGATGGATTTGCATATGCCCGTTATGAACGGCTATGAAGCGGCGCGGGAAATCAGAAAGATATCGGCCGATGTACCCATAGTGGCGATGACCGCGGATGTCATTCTTGGAGTTCGGGAAAAATGCGAGCAGAGTGGAATTTACCACTATATAAGCAAGCCCTTCGATCCGGATCGCTTTATCCAGACCGTCAGGGAAATCATCCAGAAGAGCGAGGAAAAGAGTGTTCAGGAGCCGACCGTTCTGGATCGATCGGCCGGACTGAAAAACATGGGCGGCGATCTGGAAGTGTACCGCCAGGTATTGGACGCGTATCACCGGGAGAACCGGGACACGCCGGATACGCTCTGTAAGGCTATCGAAGAGAGGAGATATCCGGATGCCGTACAGATCGTCCATAAGGTCAAGAGCAGCTCCGGCAGTATCGGCGCGAGGGCTCTGTACGAAGTTTCGGTGGAACTGCAAAAGGCTTTGAGCGACAGTTCGGAAGAGGAGATACCGCCTCTTAAGGAGAGATTCGTCTCCTTGCTCGGAAAGCTTCTGGAAGAGATCGGCCGGTTTCAAAATTGAGATATGTTTCGGCATTTGTTTCTTATAGCGAGGGGGAATGAACGATGTCTGCGAAAATACTGGTTGTCGACGATTCTGCTTCAGACCGATTCATCATCGAAAAGATGCTGCGTGAGTACAGCGTCCTCACCGCCTGCGACGGTGTTGAAGCCATGAGGCAGATTAACGAAAATGAGGATATCGACCTGATCATACTCGATTTGAACATGCCCGGCATGGATGGGTTCGAGGTTCTGAACGAACTGAAGTCAGACGATAGGTACAAGAGGCTGCGTGCGATCATTCTGACTAACTACGATGAACTGGACAACGAAATAAAAGGCCTGAAACTCGGTGCTGTGGACTATATAAGAAAGCCTATCAACATGCATTCCCTAAAGGCCAGAATCGAAATCCACATCGAGTTGCTTCATGTCCAGCGACTGCTCGAGCAGAAACTGAATGAACAGGTGATAACGTTTGATACGGTTTTCCAACAGGCACCAATAGGCATAGCTATTTCGCACAGCGATCAACCGCTAGATTCCGTGAGTAAAGCGGTTACCAGGTTCAATCCGATGTTCGAGCAAATAACCGGTAGAACGAAGGAAGAACTCATAGAGCTGGGCTGGGGGAAGATTACACATTCCGATGATCTTGAAGAGGATTTGAAGAAATACAGGAAACTGAAGTCGGGCGAAGTCAAGAGTTATTCGATGGAGAAGAGATATATCAAGCCGGATGGTTCGGTTGTATGGGTATATATGACGGTGGCTCCGCTCGTTTTGTTGAACGACGATCAATACAACCATATATGTCTGGTTCAGGATATTACAGAGCGTAAAGCGATAGAAGCCGATCTGCTCGAGAGCGAACGCAGCAAATCCGTTCTTCTTTCCCACCTTCCCGGTATGGCGTACAGGTGCAACTATGACAGAGAATGGACTATGCAATACGTTTCCGACGGCTGTTTTGAATTGACCGGTTATCGCCCTGAAAACCTCGTCAATAACAGGGACCTGGCCTTCAAAGACCTGGTCGCGCCGGAATTTCGCGAATCGCTCTGGGAAGAGTGGCGAAGAGCAGTCGAAAGGCGAATTACTTTAAATTATGAATACCAGATAGTGACGGCGAAAGGGGAGCGGAAATGGATTCTGGAGATTGGGCAGGGTATCTACAACGAGCTGGGCGGAGTGGAGGCTCTCGAGGGAATAATACTCGACATCTCCGACCGGAAGGAAATCGAGAATAATCTCAGATACAGCAATGAACACGATAACTTGACGGGCCTGTACAACCGGAATTATCTGGAAAGCCTTCTCGAGAGCGACACGAAGAAGCCTGCGGCCGAGAAAAGAGCGCTCGTGAGCGTAAATTTGAGCGCCGTGCAGTCGTTAACTATGACTTATGGGTTTCATTACACGCAGGAACTCATAAAGAAAGTCGCAGATACTCTAAACCAGTATTGCACAGAGAGGCGCGTACTTTTCAGCACACATGAAAATCGATTCACTTTCTACATAAGGGGCTACGAAGACAGGAACGAACTGGTGGAATTCTCCGAAACCCTTTCAAAAGCGCTGGAGTCTCTGCTTGCCGTGGAGAGGACCGGCGGCGGTATAGGAGTCATTGAAATCGAACGAGACAATGAATGCGATGTGGATCTGCTTATGAGGAGACTTCTGATCACATCGGAAAAAGCGATCGATACCAACAACAAGGACGTCGGCATATGCTTCTACGACACGGAGATCGAGATGCAGACGGCCCGCGAGGAGGAAGTTACCCGCGAACTTACCGCAATTGCGGCCGATGAGAGTAATGGCGGACTGTTCCTGCAGTATCAGCCGATCCTGGATCTAAAATCGAACAGGATTTGCTGCTACGAAGCTCTGGCCAGGCTCAATATCGAGGGGCTCGGTCCGGTACCGCCTCTGGAGTTCATTCCGATCGCCGAGAAAACAAAGCTCATAATCCCGATCGGTCGGAAGATTATGCTCCAGGCCTTTCGTTTCCTGGACAAATTGAAGAAGAGGGGGTATGAAACAATTTCCGTTTCGATAAACGTATCGGCAATTCAGCTGTTGAGAAACGATTTCGCCAGTAGTCTTTTTGAGATGATAGATGAAATGCAAGTGAATCCGGAGAGTATCAGCCTGGAAATCACGGAGTCGGTATTCACTTCAAATTACGAAGAAGTCAACCGCGTTCTCGGTGAGCTTATGAAGGCAGGAATCCATATAGCCATAGACGACTTCGGTACGGGCTACTCCTCTCTTTCCAGGGAGAGGGACTTGAATGTGAACTGCCTGAAAATCGACAGATCTTTTATTTCCAGATTGATGTACCTCAAACCCGAGGACGCCATCACCGGCGATATCGTCTCGATAGCGCATAAGCTGGGACACCTGGTCGTGGCTGAAGGGGTGGAGCACGAAAAGCAGAGAGAGTATTTATCGGAATACGGGTGCGACAATATACAGGGGTATCTGATCAGCAGACCTCTGGATGAAGAGGCTGCGATCGAATTCCTCAAGACGTATAATCGTCAACGATGACCGCTAAGAGCCTTATGAAAATCGCAGTCAAACACTTTGCCCACGTTTCGAACCCGGAACGCGGTTAAAATCATATAACGCACCCCTTCAAAGGTCTGTCGAGATAGATCTGGTAGTCAACGTTGGCATAGTTTTGCTTGACTGGCGAAGAGACAAAAAAAGGGCCGCCAACGCTCTTTTCAGTCAAGAGACAGGGCGCGGGCCGTGTTTAAGAGAGAAGATGGGGATGAATAGTAGAAAGGATTTTTCGATTAAAAATGCAATTAGAATCGTGTTCATACTGGCGATGCTGTTGTCTATCGGCGGCATCGGATACCTGATTTTCAGCGGATGGTTGTCCTCGGCCGAAAAGACGGCCGGGAGCATCGTGGAGACTATTGGCGAAGGCATCTACAATCGAGTCGTCTCTTTCATGCACGAGCCTGACCATATCAACGACGCCAACCGGAAGATCATAGAGAACGGCATTCTCGACCTGTACGATGAAGAGTCCAGGGACAAGTTCTTCGTCGGGGTTTTGAGCTCTCAACAAGAGGAGATATACAGTTTCAGCTACGGCACGGAAAACGGCGAATACTACGGAGCCCGCAGGAACGAGAAGGGCGTTATCGAAATAATGAGGAACGATGTCTCTACCGGGGGCAACTCCTGGTACTACTCGGTGAACGATGATTTGACGGCGGGCGAGCGAGTCGTAGTGGCCGGAAAATTCGATCCGCGGACACGCGCGTGGTACAAAGCCGTGCAGGAAGCTGCAGGCCCAGCCTTCTCACCCATCTATAAACATTTTGTGATGAGCGACCTAACCATTTCTGCAGCGTGGCCCATTTACGATAGCGATGGCAACCTGCGGGGCGTGATGGGAACGCACGTGCTTCTTTCAAGCGTCGGAGCCTTTCTCAGAGATACCGTGAACAATTATGACGGTTACGCGATTCTTTTCGAGAAAGACACGGGCGCGCTGATCGCCAACTCGACGGGGGTCGACAACTTCTCCGTTCTCTCCGACGGCACGTTGAAAAGAAATACCATAAGTGAAATGGAAGATCGTGATATACAGCAAGAGTACGCTCAATACGCAACGAGCGGGGACTCAATCTTTATCTACGGCAGCGGGAGGGAGAAGCTGTTTGTCAATGTTCGCGAGATTCAGATGCCGGGCATTGACTGGATCTTGATATCCGCGATCCCCGAAGGGCTTTACATGAGCAGTGTGGTTGAAAGCGTTTATCTGACGGCCCTTCTCGTGGCGTTTGCACTGGTGGTATCGCTTATCGCCTATCACATCGTAATCGGCAGACTCATAAGGCCTATAGACGATCTTCTCGATGTCTCCGCCGCGTTGTCCTCGGGGGACTTGTCCAGGCGCGCCGAAGTTGTTAGAAACGACGAAATAGGAAGCATATCGGAAAGCCTGAACAGGGTCGCGGACAAGATGCAGTTTCTCATAAACAATCTGGAAGAGAGTGTCGAAGAGCGAACGGAGCAGCTGTACGGCGCAAATGTGGCGCTGGAAGAAAATAAAAATCAGCTTCAACTCATTCTGGATTCCACTGCCGAAGGGATCTACGGAATCGATATGGACGGAAGATGCACCTTCTGCAATATCAGCAGCGTCAGAATGCTTGGATACAGCAGTCCCGCGGAATTGCTGGGGAAGAATATGCATCTGCAGATCCATCACAGCTATCGTGACGGAAGGCCTTTTCCTATCGACGAGTGCAGGATTTTCATGTCGATCAGACAGGGCAAAGGATTCGAAGCAGACGACGAAGTCTTCTGGAGAGCCGACGGCACTTGTTTCGATGTGGAGTACCATTCTTATCCTCAAATAAGAAACGGCGAGGTCGTCGGTGGAGTCATCACTTTTATGGATATCACCGACCGCAAAAAAAGAGAGGCGGAAATCGAATATCTGAGCTGCCACGACGTACTGACGGGTCTTCACAACAGAAGCTGTTTCGAGAACAGCCGCGATAAAATAGATATTCCCGATAATCTGCCGCTCTCGGTGGTCTTCGCAGATATCAACGGCCTGAAGATGACAAACGACGTGTTCGGTCACACCGCGGGAGACGAGCTTATAAAGAAGTCGGCCGAGATTCTTAGGCAATCCTGCAGAAAGGGCGACGTGATAGCGCGTGTCGGCGGCGATGAATTCGTGATACTTCTGCCGAAGACAGACATGGGGGACGCCGAAAAAATTCTCTCGCAAATCAAGACCGGGTTCTCGAACGCCCGTATTGAAGCTATAAAATGCAGCGTTTCGCTCGGCATAGATACGAAAACGAACAGCTATCAGTCTCTGGAAGAGACGATGGCCAACGCTGAAAATATGATGTACAGAGACAAGACCATCAATCGCAAATCGGCGAACAGGGACATCATCGATACGATCATCGAGACTTTGCATTCGAAGTATCCGAGAGAAAAGCAGCATTCCTTAGCCGTAAGCCGGTTGTGCGGAGAGTTCGGAATTGCCCTTAATCTTTCCAAGCCGGAGATCAACGTGCTTAAGCGGGCCGGTTATTTGCACGATATCGGCAAAATCGTGCTTAAAGAAAGCCTCCTGTCGAAAGATCATCTGAAAGCTTTTACGGAGGAGGAGCGAGAAAAAGTGAAACAGCATTCAGTTGTCGGATACCGCATCTTGAATCTCTTCGATGAAACGCTGGATCTTGCCGAATATGCCTACAGCCACCACGAAAGGTGGGACGGCAAAGGCTATCCAAGAGGGCTCGAAGGCGAACAGATTCCGCTGATAGCGAGAATTATATCGATAGCGGAGACCTACGATCGCGTACTCAACAGAGGAGACGGCCCCTTCGAAGAAAGAAAGAGAGCGGCCCTAAAGGCCATAAAGGATAGCGCCGGAAAGCAATTCGATCCGGAACTCGCCGGTCTGTTTGTTCAGACGATGGACAAGAGTGCCTGAGCCTGCTGTTCGGCAGCCGCTAACGGACTGGACGAAGAGAACGGTCTAGCGAGGAAGGCCGTCACGTTATTCGCGGCCGCCATCCCTGGGAAAAAGCTTCTCATTCATCGTATATGGCCCTAAGTTCTTCATCCAGGTAAGTCAGCGCTCTCGCGCCTATATAATCGGGCACGCCGTAGTGCGCCTGGGCGATCGCGCCGGTTATTGCGGCGATCGTATCGCTGTCGCCGCCGAGCGATATCGCCGTGCGGATTGCATCCTCGAACGAATCAGATTCAAGAAAACATTCGATGGCCTGAGGCACGGTCTCCTGGCAGATCTCGTTGAACCTGTACGACGGTCGGATCGCGTCGATCGTGAAATCGAGGGAGTAGTAGCTTTTCGAGATCCTGTCGCGGATTTCGCCTTTCGAAAAGCCTCGACGCGCCAGATAGACGGCGACCGATGTCGCCTCCGCCCCTTTGATACCTTCTCTGTGGTTGTGCGTGACAGAGGTTATCGTTTCGGAAAGCTTCACCGCTTCGGTTTCCGTTCTAGCGATAAATCCGGCCGGGCCGATACGCATGGCCGCCCCGTTGCCAAAACTCCTGTACGGCTTCGGGTCGTCGCTGAAAATCCAGCGGGCGAACATCCCGCCGTAACCGCAATCGGGGTATTTACGCCCGATTTCCCTCATGTATCTGACCGCCAATTCGCCCAGCAGCCGGTGGTAATTGCCGTCCAGCCTGTAGTCGTTTATCGATGTATCGACGTTCTTTTCCGTTTCCATTAACGCCTTTGCGACCGCTAGAGTCATCACGCTGTCGTCTGTGGCAAAGCAGCCATTTGCAAACAGTTCGAAATCTTTGTCGCGGTGGTTGTTGAACTCGAATCTAGATCCCACAATATCGCCAACGATCGCTCCCAGCATAGTTTTCACACCACCCCTTTCCTGTATCAGTGATTCATCTTTAGCAGATGATCTCTTATCGCCTCGAGCCTTTCGGACATGTGGGGGAAGGTTCTGTATTCGTCAGCAATCGAAGATAAATCGCTGAGGTCGATCCACTTAACCTCGGAGATGGTGTAGTAGTTTCCATTCACGTCTTCCGGTTCCGAGCCGGGAGATGGATCCGAACCGTCATACATGAAATGGAACATCTTCGCCGAGTAGTACAGTCCATCCTCCGGCAGCTCGACTTCGGCAATCATGCCCGCAGGCTCGATAGCCAGGCAGGTCTCTTCGAGAACCTCTCTCTTCACCGCCATCTCGTCGGATTCCCCGGCAACCTTTCCACCGCCGGGGAGCAGCCACTCGTCGGGTCGTCCGTCGTTCCCGCTGTGCTTTATAAAAAGCACCTTCTCTCCGTCCGTGATTACACCTTCCACCCTGTAAGATCTCTCCACGACTCTTTCAAGGATCGCTCTCCTGGCTCTGACTGTGTCAGTGTCTCCATTCTTTCGGGAGAGTTCTGCCGAGAGCAGCGCCATCTTTTCCAGAGCGTATCTCAGCGAGTCGAAATCCAGCTCCGCGAAGCATTCGGAGAAGCTCCTGTACTCACCCTCGCTCATGAATCTCTCGAGAAGCCTCGGCGAATAGAGATGGTCAGTTTTCCCGTGCACCAGCGAGAAAAGTCTGGCGAGATAGTGAAGATTCATGCTGTGTAGCGTACTTGCCCTGAAAAGATCCTTTCTGCTGAGAACGTTCCACTCCATGATGATTCCGTTGGCCAGTTCAAGGAAATTCTGCTTGAACGAGGCCTTTTTATCCAGCACAGGTCTGGTCTGGCAAAACTCCTCGATCTTCTTTCTGAATGCCCCGGATTTATCGACGAGCACGGTTCTCTCTACTTCACCGGGAAGTGCAACTCCCTTCCAGCCATCGAGTATGGCGATCTCGCTTTCCGGGTGGAAGTGGAACTCCCCTCTGACGAAGAACTTGGTGAAGACCGCAGTCTTCACGCCATGTGAGTTGGTAAAATAGAACTCCACGGGAGCGACCTCCCTCAGCCACAGCTCGTCGTCGAAACCGGGCGCCGAATCGTCTCTTATGAAAAAGTAAAACTCTATATCGGAGAACCTGTCGAAGTCATCTCTCGTGTATGAACCGTAAGAGACTACCGAGACGATTCTCTCGTCTTCCCTGGCGGCATCGACGATTTTGCGCAAAATATGAATATTCTTGGGGTTACCCGACAGCCTGTAGAATCTATCCTGTTGCATCTCCACTCCTTCCCTTCCCTTCAAACTACGTTCGAATCAGTGTCTCGATTGCATCCTTTTACAAAAAAGATAATATCACGCCTTTGTCCGCGCTGAATTATAGGGTCTCTATTGACAATTCAGAAGACAACAAGTATTATTAGTAGTACAAGTCATACTAGTTATACAAGTTGCACATGACGACGATGATGATAAATTAAGAGGGGCTGATGAATCATGAAGGCAAAATCCGAAAACAACGGTAAGTATATGGGCTCGGTGAAAGTCGGTCAAAAGGGTCAGATCGTTATTCCAAAAGAGGTTAGAGAGATGTTCGAGATCTCCCCGGGAGACACTCTGGTGCTTCTGGCAGACTCTGAGAAAGGAATAGCCATAGAACGCTATACCGTTTTTGCCAGGATCGCGGACTGGATACTATCGGGCAGGGCAAAGGAAGTCTATCCAGATAACAGCGAAGAGGACTCGATAAAATTCGCCGAAGGCATAAAATCGATCGAAGATGAAGGTGACGAGAAATGACAGCTATCGAGACAAAGAACCTGTCAAAGACATACAAAGCAACGAAGGCGGTTGAAGATCTTAACCTTACGATTGAAAAAGGTGAGCTGTTCGCCTTACTCGGGGTCAACGGTGCGGGGAAGACTACAACTATCAAAATGCTTTCCTGCCTTATAAGACCGAGCAGCGGTGATGCCACACTCATGGGAAACAGCGTTGTCACCTCGCCGCTCAAGGTGAAGGAAATCATAAACGTATCGCCTCAAGAGACGGCGGTGGCTCCCAACCTGTCTGTTCGCGAGAATCTCGAACTCATGTGCGGAATTTATGGTTACGATTCGAAGACGGCAAGGGAGAAGACCGGCAAGACAATCAAAGACTTCTCGCTTTCGGAGATCGAAAAGAGCAGAGCGAGGATACTATCCGGAGGCTGGCAGCGTAGGCTTTCCATCGCCATGGCTATCATCACAGAACCTGAGATCCTCTTTCTAGATGAGCCCACGCTCGGTCTTGACGTACTTGCACGCCGTGAACTCTGGCGCATCATAGAAAAGATGAAAGAGAAAATCACGATTGTCCTCACTACACATTACCTTGAAGAAGCGGAGGCGCTGGCCGATAGAATCGCGATCATGTCTCGCGGCAAGCTGGTCGCCGTCGGAACGGCCGAAGAGCTGAAGACACTGGCAAATGCCGGTAACTTTGAAGATGCCTTTGTTGCGCTGTGCGGGGGAGAAACGACTTATGAAAATGAGTAGTTTCGCAATCAGAAACGCCAAGGAGCTGATCAGAGACAGACTCAATCTGGCTTTCGGCATAGGTTTCCCCGTAATTGTTCTGCTGATGCTTACCTTGATTCAGTCCAACGTGCCTGTGGAACTCTTCTCCATCAAGAATCTCACTCCCGGAATCGCGGTCTTTGGCCTTTCGTTCATATCTTTGTTCTCGGGAATGATCATCGCGAAGGATCGAACGAGCTCTTTTATGTTGAGACTTTTCACATCTCCCATGAAGGCCAGAGATTACATACTGGGATACACTCTGCCTTTGATTCCCATGGCGGCGCTGCAAATATCCGTTTGTTTCATCGTAGCCGTGCTGCTGGGATTGGAAATCAGTATCAATATGCTCCTGGCACTAATCGTGTTGATGCCGGCGGCATTAATGTACATCGCGATAGGTTTGCTTTGTGGAAGCATTTTTACAGACAAGCAGGTCGGCGGGGTTTGTGGCGCGCTGCTTACCAATGGCTCTGCCTGGCTTTCAGGCGCATGGTTCGATGTCGATCTGGTCGGCGGTGCTTTCAAGGCGATAGCGAATGCTTTGCCTTTTTTACACGCGGTAAATGCCGGTCGATATGCCTTGAACGGGGAATACGGCAGAATAATGCCGGAACTGGCCTGGGTGATCGGTTATGCGGTGGCGCTCACTGCACTTGCAATCATCGCTTTCACGAAAAAAATGAACAGCGACAACCCGTGAAGAGCGGGAAGGGCCGTCCTTCGTAGAGCGGAACCTGAGGCTAGAGGTAAGAGGCAGGAGGTGTGAAAAGCGTGAAGGTCTTGATCTTCTTACCTCTGACCTCTCCCCCTCTTACCTCTGTCGTCTTTGCGTTCCGACGCTGTGCGTCCAGGTTTTTGGTAAAAACAGAGATTAAGAAGACAGAATTACTTCAATAGACCCCTCCCGGATCTTTACTGGCGGGAGGAGGTCACGGCGTTTTCGATGGCCTTCAATATAACTTTGCTGCTGTAAGTCGCGCCGGTTATAACATCTATCTGAACCGACTGGCTCTTTATAACAGCCGCGGTTATCGTTTCGGCCGCCTTTCCCTTCCCGTTGTCGTGCTTGAGGATATCTATATCCGTGATTGCGTGGTTTTCGACTTTCACCCTCACGGTTGCCTTTACAATGCCGGCGCTGTAGCTGCCCTCGTAACTTCCATCGTTCACAGATGCCAGATTAAGGCTGCCGAACTCGATGGTATCCAGCACCTTGAGGCCTTCCTCGAGTTTCGGAATCACCACGGTCACGAACACGATGATCGCAGCTGCCGCAATTATTGCGATAACTACCAGTACCCTGATTAGCGATTTTCTTTTGCTCATTCACTTCCTCCCAGAATGTCCATAACGAAAGATACGTTTCCCGATACGTTTTCAAGCAGAGTATCGCGATCAATGTCTGTCAGGCCGAAGCTTAGAAAATACAGGTTGCCGAACAGCATCGAAGAGAGAATATTCTCGACTCTGGCGAGAGTCGCTTCACCCACGTTGTGGTCTTTCATCACCGAGTGAAAGAGGTCCATTCTCTGATGGGCCATTTCGGTGAAATTGGGCGCGGCCTCCCGATCGGTGCCTTTCCCGAATCCACTCATGAAAATCAGTTTGAAGATCTCCGGTCTGTCGAGAAAGTATTCGGCGAAATATCTGTAGCTGGTTTCCAGTCTTTCCAGCGGAGTCATGCTGTCTGTAAGGCGAGCGCTTATGTATTCCATAGCGTCCACGGCGTAACTGTCCTTTACTGCACCTATCAGACCGTCCATGCTCCCGAAGTAATTGTAAACCGAGGCCGGAGAGTATCCTGCCAGCTCGCTGACTCTCCTGATATTAAGGGCCTTGATCCCTCTTTCTTCAATTACCTGACGCGCCGCTTTTATAAAATACTCTCTGTTTCTTTCGCGACGGATTTCACTTCCCCTCACCCGATCACCTCAGCTTTTGAAGGAATCGGCGAAGGTTTGAATGTTTTCCTCGAAGAGCTTCGGGGTCGGCTTCCCCTTCGAGAGGGCCTTGATAATTGTCCTGGAAAAGAAACCGAGGCGTTCCATGTTGAACTCGCCTCCGAAAAAGCCTTTCGCCTTGCATGAATCCAGAAACTCGCCCGGGAAGTTCTGCTTCAGGTACTCTTCGAACTGTGGCCGGTCGCCGCCCATGCAGAGAAAGACTCCGACGTTTTTCGATTTGAGAGAGTTGAGGTTTTTCCCGACGAACTCTTTGATCGGCTTCTGTATCTGGCCGGCCCTGACAGAGGCTCCGATTATGACGTTGTCGCAATCAGAAAACCCGGGATTGGGATTTTTCCCGATATCGATCACTTTCACCTCTCCGGGGAGTTTTTCAGAGAGCATTCTGGAACACTTTTCCGCAGTTCCGCTTTTGCTGGCGAAGATTATTACCGTGCGCATCATAGTTCCTCCTGTGTTGTAAAGATACTGAACATTGTTCAATTTATGACGCAAGTTTAATTCCGTCTCTCCTCCGCTGTGTTTCGGAAAGGAAAAATCTTCATTCCAATAGCCTTTCCTTCGAAAAGAAAACTTCTCTTGCAGTATTCCGGTGGTATGTTATAATTCAATGCGTTGAAATTCCCGCTTTGCCTTAAAGGCAGGGCCACAGTCCAAGGGAGGAGGCAATAAATGATAAGGATCTACGAAACAATGTTCATCGTCTCACCTAGGCTCGATGAGGAAAGCAGAAACTCGATGGCCGAAAAGGTGAGAGACTACATCGTCGAACGTGTGGGCGGTACAATCGAGAAGTTCGACAGATGGGGTATCAGGAAGCTGGCTTACAGGGTAACAAAAGGCTTTTCCGAAGGAGATTATACCGTTATTCAGTTCAAGGCCGATTCGGAGAGTGTGGATATCCTCGAGAAGTTCTACGGAATCACGCCGGAGATCTTCAGATGGCAGACTTTCAGAAGAGAAGATCTAGAGAAGGCCGAAAAGAAGGCCCTTCTGAAGAAAGGGACCTCCGAAGAAGAGCTTCCGGAAGGACAGACCGATGCAAATACGGTAGAGTCCCCGGTGGTTGAAGGTTCTGAAGCGGTAAGTGAAGAGACCGTAGAAACTGTGGAAACGGAGGAATAACATGTCTATCAGCTACAATCATGTCGTTCTTATCGGCAGGCTAACACGGGATCCCGAGATCAAATTTGCCGCCAGCGGCACTCAGATCGCGACCTTTTCCCTCGCGGTAGATAGAAACATACCCTCTTCCGGTAACGACAACACCGATTTCATAAGGATAGTCGCCTTCGGCAAGACGGCCGAGTTCATCGCCAACTACCTGACCAAGGGACGGCTCATCCTCGTGGAAGGCTCGTTGAGAATAAACAAGTGGAAGACGCAGGAAGGCGAGTCGCGTTCGAATGCCGAGGTAGTGGCCTCGAATGTCCGTTTCATGGAAACTAAGGCCCAGGCCGTTTCGACCGGGGGATTTGAGAAGGCTCCGCAGGAGGACAGCGTGGTTGGAAGCACCGGAAACGATGATATTACTTTTTTTGGCAGTGAATCTGAAGATACGGGCGACGATATCCCGTTTTGATACAGGAGGAACGACATGGTAAGAGACAACAGGAGAAGAATGAGAAGCAAGAAGAAGTGCAGACTCTGCGGCTCGAAGACCACCTACATAGATTACAAGAATTTATCCCTTCTGCGCGAGTACGTGACTGAAAAGGGCAAGATAATACCCAAGAGGATCACGGGCAGTTGCGCGAAGCATCAAAGGATGGTCAAGGAAGCCATACAACGTGCCAGGTTCATGGCTTTGCTTCCTTACACCAAGGAGTAAACGAAAACGGGAGGCCTGGAGCCTCCCCTTTTTTAAAGGAGGGTTTCTATGAAGGTCATACTGCTAAAGGACGTCCAGAACGTTGGAAAAACCGGCGAAGTGAAAACCGTTTCCGACGGTTATGGCAGAAACTTCCTGATTCCCAGGGGTCTGGCGGTCGAAGCCAACCAGAGCGAGCTGGCCAAGTTGAACTCCGAAAAGAAGAAAAAGGAAGAAAAGGAAGACAGAATAAAGAAGGCGAGCGAGGAACTGCTCAGCACTCTCCAGAAACACCACTTCATAATAAAGGTGAAATCCGGCGCCAGCGGCAAGCTTTTCGGCGCGGTGACTTCAGCCGATATAGCTTCCCACATAAAGAACGTTCTCGGACTGGAGATCGACAGACGACACATAGATCTGGCCGAGAACATCAAGCAGACGGGCGAGTACAAAGTTGACATAAAGCTTCCCGGAAGTGTCAGGGGACAGATAGCGATTCGTGTAGAGAGCCTGGAGGAGAACTGAATTGGAGTTTCAGATCTTCTCGAAAGCGCTGTACTCTACATGGATTCTCTACAGACCGGAAAGGATTCTCTTCGATTCGGGCGAGGGTATCTCCACCATACTTGGAAACAGCGTCTACGCCATAAAAGACGTGTTCATGACCCATGGACATGTCGATCACATCGCGGGACTATGGGGACTCATCAACACCCGAAACACAGCCATGGGCGACAGGAACAAACCCCTCAGAATAAACTACCCGGCCGGAAACAGGGCTATAGAGGCCTTTCTGGATTTCATAGTCGGCATGAACCCGAGATTGAGATACGACATGATCCTCAACCCGCTGGACGATGGCGACGAGGTTTTTCTGAGAACGGCCGGCAGCTTCAAAAGATCGGTAAGACCCTTCAGGGTTAAGCACACGGCAGGAGAGATCAGTTGCGGCTACCACATTTACGAAGAGAGACGCAGGCTGAAGGAAGAGCTCTCGGGTCTGACGTCGAATGAAATAGCCTCGATAGTTCGTGAGAAGGGCAGGGATGCCATAACAGACACCTATACCCAGAAGATAGTGACGATAAGCGGCGACACTTTCGCTCTTCCTCCAGAGACAATAAGCAACTCCGAGACCCTTTTACACGAATGTACTTTTCTTCAGGAAAAAGACAGGCGAAACCAGAACCATTCAAGCGTCGAAGAGGTCATAGATAGTGTGAAACACAGTGAGGGAATAAAGAGACTGATATTGTATCATATATCGGGAAGGTATACTTCCAGAATGAAGAAATGGCATTCCTTCGTCCAGAAGGAACTCGAAGATACGGGAGTGGAAGTGTACGTAGTTCACCCAGAGCACGTTTTCACATTGTGAAAACCTGTGCACAGTACTCCGGGAGGAGGTAAAGCATGGGTTACGTAGGTTGGATGATATTTGGTTTGGTACTACTGGTTGTGGAGATACTGACCCCGACGTTCTTTTTCCTGTGGTTCTCCATTGGAGCCTTCCTGGCAGGTATCGTAGCGATGTTCACCACCAACGTCGGCTGGCAGATAATAGTCTTCGCCGTAAGCAGCGCGCTTCTGGTGTTGCTCACCAGACCGATAGCGAAAAAGCTCTCTAAGGGCGATTCCCCAAAAAAGATGTACATCGACGGCCTTGTGGGATCTACCGGCAGAGTGGTGGTCGAGATAAATCCCTCTATGGACAGAGGCCTGGTGAGGATCGAGGGAGAAGACTGGAGGGCCAGCTCGACCGACGGCGGAACGATCCCCGTCGATACACCGGTGAGAGTGGTGAGGCTCGAAGGAACCACGATATTCGTGGAAAGAAAAACATAAGAGTAGGGGAGGAGTGAGAGATGATCATAGTATGGCTTGTACTCGCGGCAGTTATATTCATAATTGCGGCATCGGGTATAAAGATAATAAGACCCTTCGAAAAGGGTCTGGTAGAAAGGCTTGGAAAGTACCGGAGGGAAGCCCAGCCGGGTTTGCAGTTCATAATTCCCTTCATCGAGAGAATGATAAAAATCGATCTCCGCGAGACCGTGATAGACGTCCCGCCGCAGGAAGTCATCACCAAGGACAACGTCGTCGTGACGGTCGATGCGATAATTTACTACCAGATCACCGATGCTTTCAGGGTAGTTTACAACGTAGCCAGCTTCGAGATCGCCGCGATAAAGCTTGCGCAGACTAACCTCAGGAACGTTATCGGCGAAATGGAACTCGACCAGACGCTCACCTCAAGGGAAAGGATAAACGTAACCCTGAGAGAGGTCCTCGACGAGGCCACCGATAAGTGGGGCGTCAAGGTCACGAGGGTCGAGATAAAAAAGATAGATCCGCCACAGGACATCATGGACGCCATGTCCAAGCAGATGAAGGCCGAAAGAACGAAGAGGGCCGTAATTCTAGAGGCAGAGGGTTACAAACAGTCGGAGATAACCAAGGCCGAAGGCGACAAGATGTCGGCGATACTCCAGGCCGAAGGTCAGAGCGAATCGATCAAGAGGGTGGCCGAGGCCAACAAATTCAAATTGATAGCCGAGGCCGAAGGTCAGGCCGACGCCACAATCAGCGTCTTCAAGGCGATCCATGAAGGCGACCCGACGAAGGACGTCATCGCGATACGCTACCTCGACGCTCTGAAACAGATCGCCGACGGAAAGGCCAACAAGGTCTTTCTGCCTTACGAAAGCAGCGCCATGTTGAGCTCTATCGGTTCTATGGCCGAGATCTTCAGGGAAAAGTCAACCTCCCAAGAACGGGAGAGTACCGGCGAGAAGTGATCTGATTGCTGATACAGGAAACCATCGAGCTACTCATCATACTGCTCTTAATATCGGCCCTGGCCACCGTATTTGCGGTGGCCACGGTTTTTGCCTTCTATCTGCGTGTCAGAAGACCGCCCGCTCTCCTGATGTTCATGAACTCGGCGGCTTCCACGACCGTTACGCTGCTCGGCTCGCTGGTTTTGACCGACAACAGGAAATTATTTCTGACCTTCCTCTTTTTCGTGGCTTACTTCTTCATCTACAACTCTCTCGGCAGACATATAACCAGTTACGACGATACTTTCAGGATACTCTTCCTTTCCATGGGGTACACCAGGGAGGAGTTTTTCATGAATTACCTGCTCGTCCAGGGGAAGTGGAAACTGATAGAGAGCAACATCTCCTTCGCATCAAGCTCGACATTTATCATCATTTTTTCCGGAGAACTGGCCCGGTTCTTTCCCGATCAATGGGTCGGCGTCACACTCGTCTTCGCGGTTTCCACCTTCGTTTTGAGTGTGAGTAGATGGATCGGGGAGGATTTCAGAAACAAACTATCAAAGGAAGAGTAATATACTTATGGTATTATACCCCTATAGGGTATTTATACAACCATATTAGGAGGGATAGAGATGGAGAAGAAACTGCTGCCAGACAATATCATTAAACAGGTGAAAGAGGTATTCTCAGCGTTGGAAGGACCGGTGAAGGCGCTTTTTTTCAGGAGCGAGAAGAAATGTGATTACTGCAATACGGCCGAACAGCTTTTGAATGAGCTGTCGGGTATAAACGAAAAACTCGCCTACGAGGTCTTCGACGTGGATTCCGATATGGCCCGCAAGTACGAGATTGAGCTGGCGCCGAGCATAGTGCTCCTCACACCCGATGGCGACGACAAGGGAGTCAGGTTCCTGGGTGTGCCGGCCGGCCACGAATTTGGAACGCTCCTGCAGGATATAGTGACCTTCTCGAGGGGTGCGAAACCCGAACTGTCGAAGGAATCGCTCGAGAAGATAGAGGCGATAGACAAACCCGTGGAGATAAAAGTCTTCGTTACAACGACCTGCCCTTACTGCCCAAAGGCCGTATTGACGGCCCACCACATCGCCATGGCCAACAAGAACATCAAGGCTTACATGATCGAGGCCAACGAGTTCCAGGAGATGTCCATGAAGTACGGTGTTTCATCCGTTCCGCAGATAGTTATCAACGACAGAGTTACCTTCGTCGGAGCCTACCCCGAAGGTCAGTATGTAGAACAGGTATTGAAAGCGCTCTGAGGAGGGAAAGAGATGTCGTTCTTCGAGCTGGGAAGCGCCAAAAAAGCGGAAATTGAAGACAGATACGACATAGTTATAATCGGTGGCGGACCTGGTGGTATCACAGCCTCCATCTACGCCATGCAGGCCGGTCTGAAACCGCTGATAATCGAAAAGGCGATCGACGGAGGCCAGATGAACAACACCCAGGCGGTGGAGAACTGGACGGGTTTCACCAGCGTCGGCGGCATGGAACTTAGTGAAAAGATGGCCGAACACGCGAGAGCCTTCGATGTGCCTTTTTTCTACGGCGAGGTCGTGGATGTAGAACTCGAGGGACCGGAAAAGGCCGTGATCCTGGACAACGGCAGGAGGGTCGCCTCCAGAGTGATCATCGTAGCGACGGGTTCCAACCCTAGAAGTCTGGGTGTGGAAGGTGAAGAGGCTTTCAAGGGTAGGGGTATAAGTTACTGCGCCACCTGCGACGGCCACTTCTTCACCGACAAACACATCGCCGTGATCGGCGGTGGCAACAGCGCGCTGGATGAGTCTATATACCTGAGCAAGATGATCAGGAAGATAACGATAGTTCAGAACCTGCCGAAGCTGACGGCCGACAAACTCCTCCAGGATAAATTGAACGCTACCGGAAAGGTCGAGTACATTTTCAGCTCCGTGGTCGAATCGATCGAGGGCGACACGCAGGTCCGCGCCATAAAGATCAGGAACCAGGAAACCGGCGAAACCACAAAACTGCCGATCGAGGGTATGTTCGTCTTCATAGGACTTCTGCCCAACAGCGGCTTCCTCAAGGGGAAACTGCCGCTGAACAGGTTCGGCTACATACAGACCGACGGGAACATGGAGACCGAAGTGAAGGGCGTTTACGCTATAGGCGACGTCAGGGAAAAGGAAGTGCGCCAGATAGTCACGGCCGCCGCCGACGGGGCGATCGCCGTTTACCACGCGGCCAGGACCTATTTCGACGGTTGATCGAAAAACCTGTATAGAGTAATAAGAGCGCCTCCGGGCGCTCTTATTTCTTTTCCACCATGTCGGCGGGGGAATTGAGTACTTCGATGATCCCCTTCTCCATATCGACGCTCACCCACTGGCCCACCGGAAGCACAAGCTTCGGAAAATCTCCGTGGTAGCTCGGCATACCGATCCAGACAGGGATGTCTTTGCCGAGAAAGTAATCGTTTATCAGCTTTTTGATATCGTTCAGATCGCCGTTCTTTATCTCGGTGAAACCGGCGAAGATTACCCCGCGCAGAGACGAAAAGCCGTTTATGTGAGCGATGTTCCATATCATTCTCTCGAGCGATTCCTTCGACTCGCTGACGTCTTCCAGCACCAGAATCGCGTCTTTCAAGGAGCCCAGATACTCGGTGCCCTGCAGGGCCTGGAAGAGCGACAGGTTGGCCGGAATCAATCTCCCCGTCATAAGGCCGGGTATCACCGGTGTGGAAGTGTAGTTGAACCTTATGGTCCTGTTGCCGTTGAAGAGGTCCATTATGTTCTTAAGCGATTGGCCGTCGCTTCCAAGCTCCACGGCGACCATAGGCCCGTGATAGGTGACGATCCCCGTCTTGAAGTAGATGGCCAGCAGGAGTGCCGTTATATCGCTGTAACCCACGAAGGGTTTGGGGTTGGCGGCGATACTCTCCCAGTCCAGCCAGTCGAGAATGTTGTACGATCCGTAGCCGCCCCTGGCCGTTATGATCGCTTCGTACTCGGGATTCGAGAAGGCTTCGTTCAACTCCTGGGCCTTCTCCCGCGGAGAGAGAGAAACCTGACAGCTCCTTCCGACGACGACCCTGAAACCGGCGTTCCTGAGCGCGGCGACACCGGCGTCGAGTTTGCCCCTGTCGGGAAAACTCGATGGAGCCGTCACGAAGACCGTTCTTATCTCTCCTGCCGAGAGCGAGTTGCTGAGAAGCAAGAAGTTGAGCAGCATAATCATCAACCAGACCTTTCTCATTAGAATATCCTCCAGTGAAAGCTATACTTAATAGTTTGCCATCGACGGGAGTCAAAATCAATAAGCCTTTGAAAAGATTCTTCGCAAAACTCAATCATAACCTACGCCTCTATCGCCCAGACCGGGGCTGTAAATCATCGACCGAGCGATCCTGAAAAGCAGGAGGAGCGGTACCGTGCCGATAACCGAGGCCGCGGCGAAGAGGTTCCAGGAAGTGTAGTAACTCCTTATCTCGCCGGCGTAGGAGAAAACTTTCAGCGAAAAGGGCATCATTTCGCTCCGGTTCAGCATGATCAGGGGCAGCGTGAAGGAACTCCAGCAGGAAACCAGTACATAGGTCAGAACCCCGCCAACGACCGGCAGCGAAAGGGGGAAGAGTATCCTCCAGAGGTAGCCGGTCCCGGAGAGACCGTCGAGCCTAGATATCTCGCGTAGTTCGCGAGGCACCGAGGCGAAAAAGCCGCCGAGAACGAGCAGGGCCAGAGGCGCCGATTGAACCGTTACGACCAGGGCGACCCCGAAGAAACTGTCGGTCAGACCGATACCCCTGAATATGAAGTAGAGAGGCAACAGTGTGTGCATCCCCGTGTAGAGGCTTCCCAGCAGCACCAGCGAGGACGTCGCCTTCGCAAGGAAGCCTTTTTTGGTGGCGAAGAGATAGGCCAGAGGTATTATGGTTCCCAGAATTATCGCAAAGCACCAGAGGGCCGTTTTAAGAGTGTTGAAGATGGTGTTCAAAAGCCCGTCGCCTATGACCCTCGGATAATTCGCCGCTGTGAGCGCATTCAGCGAAGGGATTATCTCTCCCTCTACGGAGAAGGAGAGAAGGAGAATGTACGCGACGAGAAAAACCGTGGGCAGGAGCGAGAGGATCAGCAGCGAACTTTTGAGCCATCGGGAAAGCGTGAAGTCGATCGAGGGAAACCTGTACCTCATCGAAAGGAGAATCAGAGGAACGCTGAGAAAGCTGGCCGGCACTATCCCGCTCACGCCCTCCAGCGAGATCTTCACCACATTCATGATTATTTCGTATATGATCAAAGCTCCGACGGTAAGGCGGAAAAACCTCCTGTGGCGCGGTATGGTGAAGGGGAGAAGCGAGTAGGCCGTTACCGGTACCAGAAACCAGAAGCTCCAGCCGGTGTAGGCCCCCAGAAAGAGATGCGCCACGGCGCTCAGGAAGAGGATCTGTCTGTGGCGTTTCGGGACGCTGTTTCTGGAGAAGACGGCTCCGAGTATCCATAGAATCGCGAAGCCCCCCGCGAAGACGGCGTAGGCCGAGAGGAGACCGTAATCCTTGACGGCGGCGAACTTCCTGAAGAGAACTACCCCGGCAAAAGAGGTCGAGCCGACCAGCGTCTGCGGCGTGAAGCCCTCCGGCAGCAACGGCCCGTTACCCGAAAGGAGAAAGACCGATGTGAACTCCTTCGTCGCCCTTGCCAGCTGGAAGAGGGCGTACGGTACCATGAGATGGCGTATCTCGCCCAGCAGGAGCGTCGCACTCGCGAAATCTCCGGCACCGTCCAGCCTCATCATATCGTCCAGCTCCCCGGAAACCCTGCCGAGCATTCCGACTATTATCATCGTTGAAAATGGTATCGACAGCCAGACGCTCACCAGAAGCGTGGCGAGGAAGGCCTGGGCCGGATTGAGCGTGAGATCGACGCCCGTTCCCAGAACGATGTTCAGCAAAGAGTAGCCTCCGTAGCCCTGTATGAAGGCCCTCCATCCCGACACGGTTATAAAGGAGGGAACGAACCAGCCGAGCGCCAGCAGTAGCAGCGCCAGCCTTCCGGTTCTTGAGCTTTTTCTCAGCTTCAGGGCTAGAAGAAACGAGAGCGATATCTCCAGCGAGGTTCTAAGAAAGGACCACAAAGCCGTCAGCTTGAGCGAGAGTTTGAAGCCGGAATCTTCGAGGATTTTCAGATAGTTGTCAAAACCGGCGAAGAGAGGCCTCTCCTGATAGACGCCGTAACTGGTGAAGGAGATGAAAAGGGCCCAGAGAATAGGGCCCACGATTGTCAGCAGAACGATCAGGAAGGCTGGAAGACCGAGCGTCCAGTTCTTCCTGACCACGAACTGCAGCGAAATTAGAGCGAGTAGAACGAGCAGCGCTGGAAGCATCTCACCAGGTCGAATCTATGTATCCCTGTGCTCCGTTCAACGCCTGCTCAACACCCATCGCACCACTGAAAATGGCCTGAAGGGCCGGCTCGAAGGCTTCAAAGAGCATCGCCTGATAGCCCGGCCCGTTGGGCATGTACTGTCCGCTCGCGATGATCCTCTCCAGTTCGGGATCGCCCTGGACGGTTTCGAAGAGCGGGTATTTCCAGTACTGCCCGCAGAAGGCCTCGCTCTTCTCCATAAGGTATCTCGCGAACTCTATAGACTGCGCGTAGCTTTCCTCTTTGAATAGGGCGAAGCCCTTGGAATCTATGACACCCCTTATCTTCCTGCCTTCTAGATCCGGTAGCGGCACCATCGCAAAGTCCAGATTCGCGGCTGCGAACTTCTCGGCCATATAGCTACCCTGAAGCATAATCCCTATCTTCCCGTTTCTGAAGAGGCCGTTCATTGCAGCCCTCTCCAGTCTGCTTAGCACTCCGGTGTCGAAGTATACCTTGACCGCTTCGACGGCCTCTACACGTTCCCTGCCGCTCAAGAACGGCCTTCCGCCCTCTCCGACCGGAGATGGGTCGGAAATGTAGGGAAACATCATGTAGGGGGAGGTGAAATCGAAGGCGACGGGGTACTGAACGACTTTCTTCAGCTCCTGCACGATCGCTTCGAGCTCTCCCAGATCGAGCTCACCGGGAAGTGGCAGCCCGGCCTTATCGAAGACAGTTCTGTTGATGAAGGCTACCTGGACATCTGCGTAAAAGGGAAGCGCCACAACGGCCCCGTCGTACATATAGGCCTCCAGGTACTCCCCTTTGAAACGGGCCAGATCATCGGCGGCGATTTCGAGCGCTCTCTTCGAAGCTCCCAGATTCCCCGAGTAAGTATCCTTGACGAGAGCCATGTCGGGCAGGTCGCCTGTCTTTAGAGCGACTCCAAGCTTTTCCTCGATCTTGGGGAAATACTCCAGTTCGACCTTTATTCCTTTTTCCCGCTCGAACGACGAGGCGACTTCCCTGTAAAAGTCCTCGCCCTCCCAGCTCACCCAGACGGTCAGCCCTGCGAGCGGAACGACGACTGTCAGTATCAAAAGACTGCAAATAAACCTGTACATTTCAAACCTCCAGATTCAGTATTTCGAAGAAGATCTTCTCGCTCCTGAAGGGGGCATGTCTCAATCTTATTCCAGTGGCATCGAAGATCGCGTTCCCGATCGCCGGTATCGGCGAATCTATGCCTATTTCCCCGATGCTTTTCGCTCCGAACGGCCCGGTGGGTTCGTAGCTTTCGACCAGTCCGCAGGTCAGCTTCCCGTAATCCATCCTGGAGGGAACCTTGTAGGTGAAGAAATCGTTGGTGAGCATCCGGCCGCCGGTGGAGTAGATTATATCCTCGTACAACGCCCAGCCTATGCCCTGCATCGAGGCGCCCTCCAGCTGTCCCATGGCCTGAATGGGGTTGAGTGCCAGCCCACAGTCGGCGTAAGAGACGAGGTTTATCAGGTAAACCTTGCCGGTTTCAGTATCGATCTCGACTTCGGCGAAGGTGGCGAGGAAGGGCGGTGGCGACTCCTCGCCCACGTAGGAGGCCGTAGCGGCGATCTGTTGCTGGTTGAAGGTGTACATGTGCCTGGTGCAGAGCTCCTCCAGGCTCACCGAGCTCCCATCGTCGCACGTCACGATTCCGGCCGAAAGCTTCAGATTTTTCTCTTCTCTCTCCAGGAAGTTAGCCGCCAGCTCGAGTATCTGCTTTTTGACCTTTTCGGCAGCCAGCCTCACCGCGTTGCCCGAGACGTAGGTAGTACTCGAGGCGTAGGCGCCTACGTCGAAGGGTGTAACATCGGTGTCGGAAGAATAGACGATTATCTTCTCGAGGGGAACGGAGAGGACCTCGGCCGCGATCTGGGCGAGGATGGTGTCGCTCCCGGTGCCGATATCGGTGGCGCCCACCAGAAGGTTGAAGGAGCCGTCTTCGTTCATCTTGAGCGTCGCGGCGCCCATATCGACCCTGGGTATACCCGATCCCTGCATGGCCAGCGCGCAGCCTAAACCCCTGACCCTGCTACCCCTTCTCGTGCGCCTGCCCCTCTTCTCGTCCCATCCTATCGCTTTCTTTCCCAGATCTATACACTCCTGGAGCTTGCAGCTCTTCATGATCTGGGGAACGCCTTCACGGCCCTCGCCCATTATCTTGAAGATCGGAGAGGTCTCTCCCTCCCTGATCGAGTTCATCTCCTTCACTTTCAGCGGGTCGATCTTCAGCTCGTGCGCCAGTTCGTCTATGGCGCAGTCGAGCGCGAAGAGTCCCTGAGGCGCTCCATATCCCCTGTAGGCGCCGGCAGGCGGCAGGTTGGTGTAAACCACGTCCCCGCCGAAGCGGACGGCATCGACCTTGTTGTACAGCGGAAGAGTTTTCGAGCCCGAGACCATGAAGGTCGTCAGACAGTGCTCGCCGTAGGCACCCGTGTTGGAGAGACCGTGCATGGAGATGGCCTTTATCCTGCCGTTGCCGTCGGCCCCGACCGTTATGTCGTACTTCATCTCGTGTCGTATGTTCGAGGCCATCGAGACCTCTTCCCTGGTGTAGATTATTCTGGCCGGCCTCCCGGTCTTGAGCGTCACGATCGCGGCGTAAGGCTCGGCTATTATCGACTGCTTCCCGCCGAAGCCCCCGCCTATTCTGGGCTTTATGACGCGTATTTCCGATATTGGTTTGTTCAGTATTCTCGACAGGATGCGCCGGCAGTGAAAGGGGACCTGCGTAGAGGTCACAACTATGAGCCGGCCGGCCGGATCGAGGTAGGTCACCGCGTTGTGCGGCTCAAGCGCGGCGTGTAATTGTGTGTCGAGGTGGTAGGTTCTCGTGATGACGTAATCGCAACCGTTGAGCGTTCCCTCGACGTCTCCTATCTCCATTTCGAAGTGCGCCGCGATGTTTCTCGATTTATCGAAGAGGCCCGAGCAGTCTTCCTCGTCGTGTATCACGGGTGATCCTTCCTTCATCGAGTCTTCCATATTCAGAACGGGATCGAGAAGTTCGTACTCGACCTCTATCAATTTCAGGGCTTTCAGGGCCGCCTTCTCGGAGGTAGCCGCCACGATCGCGACCGCGTCTCCCACGTAGCGCACCTTCCTGTCCAGCAGGTAAGCGTCGTATGGAGAAGGCTCGGGGTATCCCTGGCCGGCTCTGGAGTAGGGAATCCTTTCCAGATCCTCGTGCGTCAGGATCGCGACGACGCCCTCGACGGCGCGGGCCTGATCGGTATCTATGGTTTTTATTATCGCGTGAGCGTGTGGAGAGCGCAGAAGCTTCACGGTGAGCGCACCGGGGACATCATAATCTGGAGTATATACGGGTTTCCCTCTCACCAGCGCTCTGCCGTCGAGTTTCTTCTTCGGCTTTCCAACGGTTTCAAAGGCTTCACTCATAGTCGTCACCTCTCATCGCTTCGGCCGCCTTCTTTATCGCCCTGTTCTGGGACTCGTAGCCGGTGCACCGACAGACGTTGCCGTTCAGGGCTAGCTTTATATCGTCGTCTGAAGGTTCGGGATTCTCCCTAAGGAGCGCCTCGCCCGTCAGAACGATTCCCGGTATGCAGTAGCCGCACTGCGCCGCTCCCTCCTCCAGAATCGCTTCCTGAATTGGATGGAGCTTCTCGCCCTGCGAAAGTCCTTCGACGGTCTCGATCGTCTGGCCGTCCACGGAGGCGGCGAAGGTGGAACAGGAAAGGATCGGTTTTCCGTTCACCAGCACCGTACAGGTGCCGCAACTGGCCGAGTGGCAGCTTCTTCTCACGCTCTTGTAGCCCAGGTCTCGCAGTATTTCGAGGAGATAATCGCCCGGATCGATGTTGATCTCGTGGAGGTTTCCGTTGACGTTGAGAGTTATTTTCATCTGACCATCTCCTTTATCTTCTCGGCGGCCTTCTGTGCCATCACCGAAGCGAGGTGCTTTCTGTATTCGAAGGAGGCGAGCATGTTCGAGCCACCGGTGAAGTTGTCGAAGACCAGACTACGTACGATAGAGGGCATTACGTCGTTGATCTCCAGTTCTTCCAGGGCGTTCTCTATCGTCTCGAACCTCATCGGGTATTGCGGTCTCGAACCGCATACGACTCTGGCGGCCTTTATACGTCCTCTCTCCGGCCTGACGGATATGGCGACGTTCACGGTCGCGATATCGAAAGTAGTTTTGGAAAACTTCTCGAAGGCCGATACCCAGCCGTCCTTCTTTATGATTATATGTGTTATTAGAGGCTTTTCACCGGCCGGAAGAGCGAAGTAATCCGAGAGCATTATTCTTCTATAACCATCGGGGCCATAGACCATTAGGCCGGCTCCGGTCGCAAGCAGGCAGGCGCTCACATCAGACCAGCCGAGCTTGGGGGCGATCGATCCGCCAATCGTGGCCATGTTCCTTATCTGCCAGGAGCCGACCAGAGAGAAACTGTCGTAAAAGAAATCGCCGAACTCCTTCCTCATCAGCGGGTCCTTCCTGAAGGCTTCGACCGTGGTGGTCGCGCCGACAACTATCTCGTCCTCCTTGATGGAGACCGAATCGAGCCTGAGACTTTTCAGATCTATTATCCGTTCTATTCTCGAGGATCCCATCAACGCGACGATCGTCCCGCCCGAGAGGAAGATCGAATGCTCCCTGTCGGCCTCCATCATCTCGAAGGCTTCCTCGACCGTCTTTGGCCTGAAGTACTCTTTTACATTCGAAAGCATGATTACCCCTTCTTTCTCCAGACATTTAGAGTTCTTTGAACAAGGTTCCTGACCACCGTCGATCTGTACCAGGCGCTGGCCCTCACGTCGTCTATCGGCGATATCGCAAGCATAGCCAGTCTGGCGAACTCCCCGTCGTCGAATTTCTCCCCGGCCTTCTCGAAGTACTCGCAGGCCTTCTCCGGCACGGCCACTGTGGGCGCGACCGAGCCGAAAGCCATTCTGATCTCCTGTCCGGATATCAAAGAGCCGACAGAAGCGACGGCGATCGCCATGGCGCTCCTCTGCCCTACCTTGTAGAACTGGGGAAAGTAACCCGGGGTCTTTTCGAGCAGTATCGCGCCGACGTACTCGTCTCTCGAGAGCGTGGTCCTTCCCGGGCCCTTTATGAAGGAGGAAACCTTCTCCCTCCGTTCTCCGTTCACGCCGGAGATCACCACCGTCGCGTTCGAGAGGTAGAGAGCCATGATCGAGTCCCCGGCGGGAGAGGCGTTTACCAGGTTGCCCGCCAGAGTTGCCCTGTTCCTTATCTGCGGGCTTCCGATCTCGCGAACGACCATCGGCAGAATCGGACAGCTGGCGGCTATGAGTTCGCACTTGAGCAGTTCGCTCATCGTCACCCTGCTCCCGATCGAAACCTCCTCGCCCAGATCGAGTATGCCGTCCATGCCCTTCATTCTGGCGAGACTGACTATCCTGGACGGGGATAGCCTGCCAGACCTTATCCTGACCAGCAAATCCGTACCGCCGGCCATTATCTTGCAGTCTTCGCCGCCGAGCATGCTCTTGAGTTCTCTTTCATCAACGGGCATCAACAATTTGAAGGAAATACGCTACCACCACCCTTTCAAACCTCATCGCGAACCGCGAGTCCCGACGAAACATCGATATATATCAGAGCGTTTAGAACCGTCTACAAGTATTGAAGTTCCGGGCTCCGGGTATGAACTGGTTATCCAGTCCCGTCTTTTACCTGTAATTTGGAACACTTTCCCTCAAAGCGGACTCTCTATATCCTCTGGAACATCTATATCCACCGTATGGCGTTTCTCTCCCTCTATGGATCTGAACTTCGCGATCCCTTCCTTGACCAGCGCGAAGGCTCCCCTGTCGCCCTCGATCTTCGAAAGATCGAAAAAGAGCGTCTCCGGAACGAAGGTGGGAAAGCCTTTTATGCCCTGAAAAGCGAAGGCCGTCAGCTCCTTTCCATCCGGGGCTTCGGCGAGGAGTCTTTCTACGTCCCTCCGTTCTATGAAGGGCATATCTCCCAGCGTCAGTACCAGTCCCTCCGACCGGGGATCGATGCTCTTCAAGCCGGCCTTTATGCTGGAGGCGATGCCCGTTTCGTAATCGTAATTCACCACTACCCTGAACCCGTCGGGCGAAAAGAGCCCGAGCGGGAAGCCCGGTTTGATCACCAGTATCTTTTCCAGCTCGAGAAGGCTGAAACTGTCGAGCGCCCACTGCAACAGTCTCTTGCCTTCGAAGAAAGCCGTCAGCTTTTCCGACTTGAAGCGGCTCGAAGTGCCGGCCGCCAGAAGAATCAACGCAACCCTTTCAGGCTTTGCCATTTCTCAACTTTCCGGCCGCATCCCTTATAGCCTGAACTATCTTGTAGTAGCCCGTACACCGGCAGAGGTTGCCTTCAATGGCCTCCATTATCTCCTCGTCGGAGGGATCTGCGTTCCCGTCCAGGAGCGCTTTGGCCGACATCAGCATGCCGGGCGTGCAGAACCCGCACTGGACGGCCCCCTTCTCTATAAACGACTCCTGAAGGGGATGCAGCCGGCCGTCTCTTTCCAGGCCCTCCACCGTTATAACTTCCCTTCCATCTATTTCCGGTACGAGAACCAGGCAGGAGTTGACGGCCTTGCCGTCGATTATCACCGTGCAGGCTCCGCATTCACCTTCACCGCAGCCTTCCTTGGTTCCGGTGAGCTTCAGCTCTTCCCTGAGGAAGTCCAGAAGCCTCATGTCTTCTCTCACTTCGAGAGAGTAATCCCTACCGTTAACTTTGAAATCGATCTTCACCTATTTCCTCCTCGATAATCTTCCTGTCGGGCGGTAACTTGCGAAGCGCCGGCATGATCGACGAAGGGCTCTTGAGATCTTTGAGACCGTTACCCGTTACCACGATCACGACCCTGCTGTCGAGCGATAGCAGACCCTGCCGCGCGCACTTCTTGAACCCGGCCAGGGCAGTCGCGCCGGCCGGTTCTGCGAAGACGCCGCTTTCTCTGGCCATTTCGATTATACCCTCAAGAATTTCCTTATCGGAAACATCTATCAACATACCTTTGTTCTTGTGCGTGTAACGACAGGCCTTCACCACGTCCCTCGGCTTGCCCACGCAGATGCTGTCGGCAACCGAGTTGGCCCGAATATCGATCGGCTCGAAGGGGAAACCGGCTTCGTAAGTCTTCTTTATCGCAGCCGCGCCCGAGGCCTGGACCCCTACAATGATTGGAAGCCTGCCGATCACTCCCATCTCCCTCAGGTCGTCGAAACCCTTGTGGAAGCTGGATAAAACCGTGCCGTCGCCGGCCGAGACGAAAACATAATCGGGAAGCCCGCCAATCATCGAAAAGGCCAACTCGAGCGCGCAGGTCTTTTTCCCTTCCAGCAGATACGGATTTATGGCACTGTTGCGGCAGTACCAACCCCTTGAAAGACCGATCTCCATCGACAGATCGAAAGCCCTATCGTAGCTGTCCTCTATCGCCAGAACCTTCGAGCCGTAAACCTGGAGCTGTGTCAGCTTGGCCTGTGGTGCCGTCGCCGGGACGAAGATGACGCTCTCGAGCCCCGAAACGGCAGCCATACCCGAGAGAGAACTCGCGGCGTTGCCTGTCGAGGCGCAGAAGACCGTTCCGTAACCCTTCTCGACGGCCTTGGCCACGGCCACCGAGCTTGCCCTGTCTTTGAAGGAGGCCGTGGGATTTCTTCCATCGTCCTTTATGAACACTTCTCCTACCCCGTACTTCCGGGAGAGATTATCGCATCTGTAAAGCGGAGTGTTGCCCACCAGCAGGTTCGGCTTGAAATGATCGCCCTCGAAGGGGAGGAGAAAATCGAAGGCCCAGATTCCGTTTTTGCCTAAATCTAACCTGTTTCTCGAATACTCACGCCTGACGATATCGAAATCATAGATCACTTCCAGCGTACCCTTTCTATCGCCACAGACCGGGCAGGTGTACTCCACCTCCGCCGGGTCGTACTCTCGCGAGCAGGTTATGCACCTTAGGCGGTATTTACTCAAATCAGCACACCCCCGATCGCACCGACCGGGCAACGCGACTGACAGAGTCCGCAACCGAAACAGGCCTCCCTATCGACCTCCACCATCCCGTTCAGCGAGAGGGCGAAGTAAGGGCAGACCGAAACGCAAAGACCGCACCTGGTGCACTTATCGTGATCGATCGCCGGATTGCGCACCTCGAAGGATAAACCTGGCTGCCGGACGCTTGAGACCGCCTCCGCGACACTGTGAAAGCCCCTGCTCTCCAGAACCTTCGGAAGGTCGGAGATTATTCTCGAATATATATCCTTTCCCTTTATCAACGCTCCGGAAAGCAGTTGCACCGCGTCGGCACCGGCGCTCAAGAAATCGACCACGTCCCCCGCGCTCGCGATGCCTCCCACGCCTATAACGGGGAGGCCGGTGACCTCGCGTATTCTTCTGACCATCGAGAGAGCCAGCGTCTTGATCGCCGGACCGCTGATCCAACCGAAGCCGTCCCCGCTTCCCATGGGCGAACGCTTCAGCGCGGCGTCGTAAGGATAGACCGGGCCGAGCGAGTTTATGGCCACCACGCCATCACCCCTGGCCTTTTCGATCGCCCGTACCATGACGGCTGGATCGTTCACGGAAGGGTCGAGTTTCAAAAAAACCGGCCGGTCGCTGTTTCTCTTGACGGCCGATATCAGCTCCTCCATCAGGGAGGGATCGTCGGCCACGTAATGGGTCGATAGCTCGAAGGCGTCCGCGTCTTTGTAGAAGAGAGGGACCAGTTTTTCGAGATCGATCGGCGAATATCCCAGACTGACGATCAGAGGAAGATCGGACTTCTCCCTGAAGGCCGGGATGAATTCCTCGAGCCATCTTTCGTAAGAAAACTCGCTCCAAAGCTCGGTGTTGACGACGTGATTGTTCGTGGCGATTATGCACGGCCGCGGCACTTTCGCCGCCACGGTGGAGATAGTTTTAGTCACCATCGCCCCGACGCCGAATGCGGCTATCGAGAGCATCTTTTTATCGTCGCCCGTGAGGGGCCCGGAAGCGGGCATCACGGGATTGGAGAGTGACAGTTTGCCGAGTCTTGTGGACAGGTCCACAGTATCGCCCCCTATATTCTCTTCCATATATTGGCCGAGAGTCTTCTGGCCTCCGAGTAGATCGCTTCTTCATCGACCAGCGTCGCCCTGCCGCCGGAAAGTACGTGTCTACCGGAAACGAAGGCGTCCGTAACCTTAATGTTATCACAGATCCCGAAGAAGTAATGATCGAGAAAGTTCCCGGCGTCGACCGGCGTCGGACTCCGGTAGTCGATCACGACCAGATCGGCCGCGCTTCCCTCGCGAACGGTTCCGAGGTTGGCGCCGAAAGTCCTGGTCGCCAGACGGTAATTGGCTCCGAAAAGCGTATCCTTCAGATCCGGGCTACCCGACACCCTCGGGTCTCTCGAGAGGTAATGGGGCGTGAGAAGGGCGAACCTCACATCGTGGCAGAGGTTGAAACCGTAACCGTCGTTCCCGATCGCCGTTTCGACACCCTCTCTTAAAAAGCCCTTCCAGTCTGGCAGACCGACTCCGTTGTTCGTGTTCGATTGTACGTTCAATGCTATGCTCCCGCCCGTCCCGGGAATCAACTCCCTCTCTTTGGGCGTGGTGTGGATGCAGTGGGCGTATATGGAGCCCGGGCTCATCAGGCCGCTCCTGTGAAACCTCTCCAGCACTCTCTGGTCGAAGAGCGAAAGACTTCTCTCCTGGTCCTCCGGCCCCTCGGCGATATGCACGTGGATAGGTATCGAGCCGGAGATCTCTTTCGAGACCAGCGACAGAGTCTCCCTCGACAGTGTCAGCGAGGCGTGCAGTCCGAAGAAGCCCCGCCGAAAAGGCGTGTTGAAGCGTGAAAACTCCATATTCTCCTTAATGCCTTCATCGCGTGCCTTCGTGCCGTCTCTGTCGGAGACCTCGTAGGCCCCGCAGTACCTGAGGCCGGTCTCGTTGACGGACCCGGCGATCGTCTCCAGAGAGCCGCTTATCGCATTTGGCGAGGCGCTGTGATCGAAAAGCGTCGTGACGCCGCTCTTGAGCGACTCTATCGCGGCGACATAGCCGCTTATCTTCAACTCCTCCAGCGTGAGCGAACGGTCGAGCCTCCACCAGAGCTGCTCCAGAAGTTCGGTGAAAGAGCCGGGATTGAAGGGAGAGAGCCTCATCCCCCTGGAGAGAGTCGAGTATATGTGAGTGTGGGCGTTCACGAAGGAGGGCATCACGAGACTGCCCGCGAAATCGAGATTCTCGCCTTCGTACCGGCTCTCTCCGGCCCCCACCGCGACTATCTCGTCGCCTTCGATCGTCACATAACCGCGCTCTATGAACTCACCGTCGTTGGTGTATATGGAAACGTTATTCAGCTGCACTTCGATCCCCCCAAAAAACTCTCTTTCTCTCTACGAACTTTCCGCTTCCGGTCTCCAGCAAGACCCTGTTTTCGTGGAAGGCCGGCCTTCCCCTCATCACGGTCGTCACTACCTCTCCCCTCAGTGAAATACCCTCGAAGAGCGAGTGATCACTCCCTGTCAGAGGCGACCTGGAATAGTCGTATAACCTTTCCCTGTCCACGACGGCTATGTTGGCCGCCCGTCCCGGTGCCAACGTTCCCCTTTCGGGGTGGAGACCGAGCAGCCGGGCCGGGTTGATCGAAAGGAGCGAGGCCACCTTCACGAGATCGCCGTCGAAGAGAGTGTTCAATACGGAAAAGGAGAGTCCCAGCGATCCCGTGCCGAAAGGTATCGAGGAAAAGCTCTCTCTCTTGTCTTGCGTCGTGAAGGGACAGTGATCTGTGCCTATCGACCCGATATTCCCCTCGAGAAGCCCGCGCACCAGAAGCTTCCTCTCCCTCTCGCTCCTTGCCGGGGGACAGTAAGTGTTCAAAAAGCCCGACTCGCCGCCGAGGGCCTCATCGTTCAACATCAGGTATTGTGGGCATGTCTCAAGCACAGTATTATTTTTCCATTCTGTATTCATAAGTGACAACGCCTTCACCGTATCTCCGCTGGAGACGTGCACCACGTAAAGCTGTCCATCGACGTATTTTGAGAACAGTACCAGTTTCGCCACCTCCGAGAGCTCGGCTATCGCCGGCCGTAGGTGTGGCAGATCCCTGTATGTCGGGTCGCGGTCTTTCCGCAGTTCTCTCTCTCGCGACAGTATTATTTCGTCGTTTTCGGCGTGGGCGAGGACGACCAGGCCGCTAGACCTCGAAAGGGCGAGGAGATCGAGGAGTGTCCCGTCGTCGGTTCTCCTGCCCGAGCCGCTGTAGGTGGTGAAGACTTTGATCGACGGCATCCCCAGATTCATGGCCGCCTCGACTATCGCCTGAGGCGTGAACTCGGGGTTTCCGGCCAGGGTTACGTGAAAGGCGTAATCGACCCGGCTGGCTCTGGAAGATCTCATTCGCCTCTGCACGGCCTCTTTCAACTCTTCGAGCGTTCTCACCGGGTCGAGAAAATCGATCACGGTCGTTACCCCGCCGCTAAGCGCCAGGGCCGACCCCGAATCGAAGTCGTCGCGGGAGGTGTATTTCCCCTGGAAGAGATCGAAGTGAACGTGGGGGTCTATGAAGCCTGGGAGCAAAAAAAGGCCAGAGCAGTCCAGCGACTGCCTGGCCTGGAATTTCATCTTTCGCTCTGTTATAAGTTCGATGACCTCGTCCCGGATATACACGTTCGCGGGGAATAGCTCCTCCCCGTTGCAGACCGTCCCATTCTCCAGGGCAAGGTCGTAGATCATGGCCTGCCGCCCATCGTCAGGGCCATTATCGCTTTGGCCGTGTGGAGCCTGTTCTCGGCCTCGTCTATCACTATCGATTGCGGACCGTCTATCACTTCGTCCACCACTTCTCTGCCCCTGTCGGCCGGGAGCGCATGCATGTAAACGGCCCTCCTATCGGCCAGTTTCATCCTCTCGGGCGTGCAGATCCAGTCCCTGTTTTTCCTGACTTCCGTCATGATCTCGTCGGTGTTTTCCGAGACGTAGAAGCCGCCCCAGGACTTCGGAATGACTATGTCGGCCTCCTTGAAGGCCTCGTCCATGTCGTGAAGGATCTCGAATTTCGCGCCGCTACCGAGGGCGTTCGACTTCGCCTGTTCCACGATGTCGGGCATGAGATCGAAGCCTTCGGGGTAGGCGAGCCTGACGTCCATCCCGTATCTGGTGAAGAGAAGTATCTGGGACTGCGGAACGGAAAGAGGCTTCAGATGACTTTCGGCGTAAGCCCAGGTTATCGCCACCTTCAATCCGTTGAGATTGGTTCCGAAGCGTTCGCGAATAGTCATCATGTCGGCCATCACCTGCATCGGGTGGTAGATGTCGTCTTGAAGGTTAAGTATCGGAACGTCGGAGTATCTGGTCAGGGTTCTCAAATACTGGTTTCCGGCCTTGAACTTGCAGTGCCTCACGGCTATCGCGTGGCCGTACCTGGAAAGAATCATCGCCGTATCTCTGGGAACCTCTCCGTGTGCCGTTTGCATCGTGGAAGGATCGAGGTAATGGGCGTGGCCTCCGAGCTGCGTTATGCCGGCCTCCATGGAGTTTCTGGTCCTCGTCGATTGATCGAAAAACATCAAAAAGACAGTCTGGTAAGGCAGTAGGGGAGTAGGGTCGTTGATCGCGAACCTTCTCTTCAGATCGGAGGACAGGTCCAGCATCAGATCGATCTCGGTCCTGTCGAAATCCTGCGTGGTTATGAAATCTTTTCCTCTAAGCATGCTGCTCATATTTTACCTCCAGCTCTATTGTGAAAGCCTCAAGGGCAATAGTGCGTACATCGCCGCCGCCCTGACCAGGTGATCGACCGGGCATTGATCGTCGGGACTGTGGGCGTAGATCTCGTTGGCCGGCCCGAAGCCGATCGTGGGTATCGAGAAGACCCCGGCCGTAGCGATCCCGTTGGTCGAGAAGGTCCATTTGTCCACGAAGGGTTCCGCGCCGAAGACCTCCCCGTAAGCGGCGACGGTTTTCCGGACTATCTCTGAGTCCTCCTCCATCACCCACGTCGGGAAGTACTTCTCGACCGGGAAAGAGAGTCCCGTGTAGGAAGGCCTGTCGTAGAACAGCTCGACTATCTCGGCCTCTTCGCCGGCCAGGGTGATCGCCCCTTTCAACTCCTCTATCACCGATTCCCTGGTCTCTCCGGCGGTCAACCTCCTGTCCAGCTGGATCGTGCACTCGTCGGCGACCGCGTTCTGGGAAGGCGATTTGAAGAAGATCTGTGTGACGGCGATCGTTCCCTTTCCGAGGAAAGGATCGTCTTTCAGCCTCTCGTTGAGCCTCTCTATCTCGGCTATGATCCTGGCCATTCTGTATATCGCGTTAACGCCTCTCTCCGGTGCGCTGGCGTGACAGGAGCGGCCCACAGTCCTTATCTGGAGCTCCATTCTGCCGCGGTGGCCCCGGTAGATGTTTAGATTGGTCGGCTCGGTGATTACCACGAAGTCCGGCCTTATCCCGTCCCGTTCGATTATGTACCTCCAGCAGAGACCGTCGCAGTCCTCCTCCATCACAGTGCCCGTTACGTAGAGGGTGAAATCGCCCGTCAGACCTTCCTCCTTCATGATTTTCGCGCCGTAGACCATGGCCGCCATGCCGGCCTTCTGATCGGAGGCGCCCCTGCCGTATATTACGCCGTCCTTCATCTCTCCCGAGAAGGGATCGACCTTCCAGAGCTTCTCGTTCCCGACCTCTACAGTGTCGATGTGGGCATCCATGGCTATCACCTTTTTGCCGTTGCCTATCCGGCCGAGGATGTTTCCCAGGCCATCGACTATCACCTCGTCGAAGCCAACCTTCTCCATTTCCCGTCTTATCCTTTCGACCGCTTCGCGTTCACCGGCCGAGAAGCTTTTTATACTCACCAGATCCCTTAAAAAATTTGCCAGATCGTCTTTGTAACTTTCCGCTTTAGATAGAAGACTACCCTTCACGCTATCAGCTCCCTGAATTGTTTTTACTATTATAACCGGATTTGTGTGCCGTATGAAGAACGGCTAGAGACCATCCTTCCCTATCAACAGCCCGCAAAGGTTCCGTGCGTCCTTATAGGGCGACACTCTTACCCGCTTGCGGAAAAGACTCTCTTTCTTATCGAAATTGACTGCCAGCGTACTATAATCTCTTTGGGGAGGTGATCTGATGGATACTCTCAAAGTCGTGAACCTGAAAGCCAGAATCGGCACTTTCGAACTGGGGCCGGTAGATCTGAACGTGGGCAGAAAAGAGATAGTGGGCCTCATAGGACCTTCCGGGTGCGGTAAGACGCTCCTCCTAAGAACCATAGCCGGTCTTCAGGAGCCCGTGGCCGGACAGGTCTTCATAGATGGAAAGGATGTCACCTATCTCGAGCCCCACCTGAGGGGCCTGGCCTTCGTCTTCCAGGACAATGCGCTCTTTCCGCACTTCGACACGCACAACAACATAGCCTTCCCCCTGAAGATCCGCAAGGACCCACAGACCGAAGAGAAAGTACAGAAAAAGGCGGCCGAGCTCGACGGCCTGGCCGACTACCTCGACCGCTGGCCGAAGGAACTGCCGGCCGGTATGAAAAAACTGACTGCGATCGGTCGCGAGACGGTGAAGAAGTTCAACCTGATCCTCATGGACGAACCCTTCGAAAGGCTCGACAAAAAGATCAGGACGGAACTGAGGGCGATGATAAAACGCATGCTGATGGCCATAGGAGAGTCGGTCCTGATAGTTCTCAACGATCCGGAAGATGCGCTGGCGATAACCGATCGAGTTTACGTCATGAATGACGGAGTCTTCGTCCAGAGCGGCGGACCCCGCGAGGTTTACACCAGTCCCGCCTCTCACTTCGTGATGGAACTCTTTTCGACCATGGGTATCAACAGAGTGGGCGGCGCAGTCTTCAGACCCCAGGATGTCGAGATCGACGAGAACGGAAGCTATGCAGCGCTGGAACACTGCGGCCCCTACGACTCGAAACGCGTCCTGTGCAACGCGAAAATGGAGGGCAAAGATGTCGTGCTGCTTCTTCCGGTCGAGTGCAGAGAAAAACCCGGCGTGAAAATCAGGATAAAAAACTCCTTTAAAAATTAATATCACGCCAGATTCCCTGATTCCTGGTCCATGAGGAGCAGCAGGAGCCGTCCTTCGAAAGAGCGGAAGGGCAAGGTCCCGTATATAAAGAACGGGGTCACATTTAGGATTCCTGAATGGGAGCCCTGAATAAGAACATTTCAGGGCAGGGGGGTCTCCGCCGATTAATACTATGACTTAAACAATTGTTGGTAGATACAAAGAATACAAATCCGGTAGTTTTCTTTAGCGTAATCACCGGTGATTGCTCGCAATCTAAAGGGGATGAAATGAACGGATTCGATTTTCTTGCTGGATTGAGGTCAGATGATAGGTATAGGGAACTGCGTGTAATAATACTGACCAGCCCTGATGAGATAGACAATGAAATCGAAGGGGTGGAGCTCGGCGCCACGGACTATATAAGAAAACCCATCTCTGGAGAGATGGAATTGCGACAGAATACAGGGTACTTGATCAGCGAACCGCTGAATGAAAAAGCAGCAATCGAATTTCTCAGGGAATACAATTACCAGCAGCAACTGCCGTAATGACAGCTTTCGAAGCAAACACCCGGGATTGTCAGCCCCTTGCTCCAGTGCGGGATCTCCTGAAGCCGCTATCGCTTCGTGATGAGCCTTTCTTTTGAATCTCGTTTTTTCCTGTACGGGTAATATACGATTTCTCCCCAACTTGTCAACAAGTAAATTCATCACCTTTCGTTTTGTAGACTTATTCTGGAATATACGTTTCAGATTCCGTGTATACACCCCGAAATGTCCATAGCCGACCTTCGATGTAGGTTATTTCGAAGGTAGAATCGAAATGATAGAGTTGTCTAGTGAGCAGACAACTAATCAAATACAGGTGGTAGAAAATGGCTATGAAGACGAAGAAACGCACTTCTACGGATGTTGTGAACAGACTGAAAAAGATGATAGTCCTCGAAGATCTGGAGAGATTGCCCGGCGAGGTGGAGCTTTCCAGCAGGCTGGGTGTCAGCAGGACCATAATAAGGGAAGCGCTGAGGGTACTGGAGTACGAAGGAGTTACCAGAACCGTTCACGGCAGCGGCACTTTCGTTCTGAAGAGAACCAGCCTGAAGATACTGTTCAACGTGAACTTCGAAATAGAGACCGACAGCGCGAGAGACATTCTAGATCTGATCGAACTGCGAAGCACGCTCGAGAGATCGGCGATAGCGCTTGCCGTTTCTCACGCGAGTCCGGCCGATCTTGAGGAGTTATCGCACTGTATGGACAGGCTGTCCAGGGCGATATCCACCAGGGAGAACCTGGGCGATACCGACGCCTGCTTTCACAAGAAGTTATTCGATATCTCCCACAACCGCTTCCTAAAGGAAGTCTTCGATGTGGTCTTCGACGGGCTTGAAGTGCTCTGGAAATCCCCCCTCGGACTGGATACTTTCGGCGACGCTGGACTGCCACTACACAGGGATCTTTACGAGGCGATAAGGGAGCGCAATCTTGATGCGGCGCTGGAGATCTACGACCGGATAATAAGCCTTGACAGGAAAGACATTATCGACCTCACCGGTTACGAACCGAAATCGCAGATGCAGCATTCAATCACGGGAGTGAAGAGAGATGGAGATTGACATCCTGAAGATGCTGGAGAGAAAAGACAAGTGGTACCTGGGCGGCGGCAACAGACTGCTGTGGACGCCCCCCTTCCCGTTGCACCTGGATCGCCCCGGTGCCTGGGATTTTGTCAGTTATTTCGATTTGAGGATCGACCCCGGGTACACGATCAGCGTAATCGACCGGGGAGTTCCGGTCGATTTCATCTGTATCGACAGACTCTGGAACCCCGCCTCTTTGAGCAGCCTCTTCCGTGCAGGCGATCTGGAAATGCTGGAAGAGAAGGCCCTGCTGAAGGAGGATTTTCTGGCCTCCAGGGTAACCCTGAAGAACGACTCGAAGGAAATGAAAGAGCTGGATATAGTCGTCTGGACAGCCCAGCAGTGCTCCGATAGCGACAGCGAGGTCGATACGCAGATAATAGATGCGGTCGGCAGCGGTATCGTTTTCAAGAAGAGACTTGTCAAGCCCAGGAGAAGACCTTATCCCGCTCACGTGATTCTGGCTCTGGAAGGTAAGGAAAGCCACAACGTATCCTTCTCGGAGAGAACGGGAAACCTCCCGAATTTCAGATTGACCCCGTTCTACGAGAAACTCGAAAGAGATGGATTGATCGAGAGAATCGATACGAACGGCATCAACCGGGAGGGCTTGCTGTACATAGGGCTGCACAGGAAAGTGAAACTCGCTCCCGGAAGCGAGACGACCTTCAACTGCGGACTGGGCGCGGCCCCGGGTGTGGAGGAAGTCGTGAGGGCAGCCGGAAGATCTCTCGGGTGCGACCCCGTCGAGGAGAGCCGGAGAAACTGGGAGTCGTACTTCAGATTCCTCCCACGCTTTTCGATCGGGGAACCCTATTTCCAGAAATACTACTATTACCGCTGGTACGGTCTCAAACTCTTCACCGGCGAAGTGGACGAAGCCTACATGAAGCACCCGGCCATAGCCGAGGGACTGGATTATTTCCGGGCCTTCATAACCTACAGCGCACAGTGCCACATGCTCGAGACGAGATGGTCGGCCAGCCCGGAGGTGGCAAGGGGAAGTCTCTTGAATTTCATAGAAAACCAGAGGGAGGATGGCTCCTTCGCCGGGCACATATACGTCAACCAGTTGCAGGAGAACGGTTTTTACCACGCCGACTGGGGTAGGGCGGTGATGGAACTGCACCGGGTACATCCGGACAGATCCTTCATAGAGCGCATCTACGAACCACTGAAAAAGTATCTCGCGTATTTCGACAGGGTAAGGGACAGAGAGGGCTGCGGACTCTACGATGTGGTGGACCAGTTCGAAACGGGACAGGAATACATGAGTCGTTACACCGCTGTAGATCCAATGGCCGACAGGTACGGCTGGATAAACAACATACGTTTCAAGGGGGTCGATGCCACGGTATACGTGTACAACCTGAAAAAGGCCCTCGCCTGGATGGCCGGTCTTCTGGAAATGAAAGAAGAGCGAATGTTCTTCGAAGAGAGTGCCGCGAAGACTAAAAAGGCAGTGCTAGAGCTCATGTGGGACGGCGATGAAGAGATCTTTTCCGATGTGAATCCCGTCGATTTCAAGAGAACCGGCGTGAA
>NZ_DAOSEH010000004.1:0-74951 GCF_035363035.1 Mesotoga sp.
TATTCTAAAATCAACCCCTTGAAATAATAAGAATGCTTTTAAGTGAATTCTACCACAGTGATTGTTGAACAATGCAATATTGAGTCTAATACGACATTATTATCAACAAACAATTATAATTAACATAAATTTCTAAAAAAATATTCCCAACAGCTCAACTTATGCATTTCGAAAGAAGCGAGGGGAGGACTTAAAACCTGTATCCAGAGCGGTGGTGGGTGGTGCATAGTGGTTAGCGGGTGGTGAATACGGTTTTTACCAAGAATCTGGACGCGTGACGTCGAAACAACCGCTCTTTCGAAGGACGGCTTCTAATGCTCTTCTTGCATCTCGCCTCTACCCGGCTCTTAGTTTTATCTCAAAGGTGCTACCTTTGTCTGGCTCGCTTACGAGATTTATCTCCCCTTTCATGGTTCCCACCAGCTCTCTGGCGATGGCGAGTCCCATTCCGCTTCCGGTGCTGTTGTGAGATCTTTCGGATTTGTAAAACCTTTCGAAGATTTTCTCATGTTCCACAGGTTCGATACCCGGACCGTTGTCTATCACCTGTATGTAAAGATATCCGTCGTTAAGAAAGCTTTTTAGAACAACTGTCGATCCGTCGTAGCTGAACTTCACCGCGTTCTCCAGAAGATTGCCAAGCGATGTGGTGAGCGGCTCTATCATCACGGTCGACACGAGGTTGTCTTCACATTCTATTTCTATCTCTATACCTCTCGGATCGGAGAGCGGTCTGTAAGACAAAGCGATGTCCTCCAGCAGTCTCTTTATGTTCACCGGTTCGGCTTTCGCCTTAATTTCCTGCGAGCTCTGTATTCTCGCCATTTTTATGAGCTGGTTCACGAGGTTTTGCATGTTCCTGGTCGCAGTGTCGATCATGCCGATCTTACTCGAAACCTCGGGATCGAGCTCCTTCTCTCCAAGCATATCTAGGCCGAGTCTTATTATCGAGAGCGGTGTTTTGAGCTCGTGCGAGGCATCGGCCGTAAAGCGCTGAAGTCTCTGGTAGCTCTCCTTAAAGGGATTTAGAACGTATCCGGCCAGTGCCAGACCGATTATCCACGATATCGCGGCCGTCAGCAAAACAAGACTCAGGAGCGCCCAGAGCAGGTTTCTCATGATATTGCTCAGCTCGCTAACCGGTTTGCCTACCCTCATGAACACGACCGACTGACCGGCAAGGCTGGTGAGCGATCTGGTCAGAAGCCTGTATTCGCTTTCCCTGTCGGAGTAATCGACCACCATACCGTTTGCGAAGCCTTCTTTGAGAGGAATTACACTGAGCAGTCTCCCTCCCAGCTGGAGAATGCTTTCACCCGAGGTGCTGAGGAACTGCATGTATTCGTTCTCGGCGGTGAAGAGATCGGGATTCTCGGCGTAGTTTCTAAGAATTCTCTCCAGGGTTATCAGGGGTGCCCTGCCTATTCTCGTGGCTATCCTGTCTGCCATCTGGTTGAGACCGGCGTAAGAAGACCTGGTTTCGTATCGCAGCGCGAAAAAGAAGACTATCACGCACAGGATCGAGACTATCGAAACGACGACTATGGTAAAAAATGTTGTCCATCGTATTCTTGCGCTTTTAAAGGATAGCTCCTCACTCTTCACTGATTTCATAACCCATACCCCGCACGGTTTTTATCAGTTTCTTTCTGTAACCGCCATCGATCTTCTTGCGCAGGTTCTTTATATGGCTCCGGATAACGTCCGACCAGAGTTCGTCCTCCTCGTTCCAGATATGATCTTCCAGCTCGCTCTTGGAGATCACTCTCCTCTTGTTGATCATCAGGTATTCGAGTATCTGGTACTCTTTCTTTCTCAGTTCGATCTTCGTCGAGCCCCGATAGACGCTCTTGTCGGATATATTCAGAACGAGATCTCCGCAAACGAGTTCGTTCGTAGGTGCCGCGACGGGCGCGGTTCTTCTCAGAAGCGACTGTATCCTCGCCAGTAGTTCGCGCATATCGAAGGGCTTGGAAAGATAATCATCGGCTCCCAGATTGAAACCCCTTATTTTGTTATCGACGCTATCTAGCGCGGTGAGCATCAGTACGGGCGTAGTACAGCCCTTTCGTCTCATCCCTTCAAGCACTTCCCAGCCCGATAGACCCGGCAGGAGAACATCCAGCACCACAAGATCGAAGGGGCCGTTAAGGGCCATGTAAAGCCCTTCCTCCCCTTCTGCGGAGAGCTCTGCCGCATAGTTGTTACTCTCGAGGACCTCTTTAAGAAGCAGTCCCAGGTCGTGTTCGTCTTCCACGACGAGTATCTTCACAACGATCCCACCTTTCGTGAGAATAATATCACGGTGGAAGCACGCAGAGAAATCCCGTAGGATAAGTAAGTACTTTACAGACCCTTCAACCGGGAAACGGACAGGATAGAATATAATATTATTGTGAAACTAATCACAACTGGAGCCGTACCTATGCTTATAAGAATCTGTATGGGAAGTGCGTGTTATGTTCTTGGAGCTTCGAAAATCGCCAAAAGATTGCAGGAGTTGATCGATGAGAAGGCTCTGGCCGACAGTATCGATTTCAAGGCCTCTTTCTGCATGGGCCCATGTTCTGAGGGTGTGGTGGTGGAAGTCGATGGCCAGAGGCATTGCCGGCTTTCACCGGAAAACGTCGAGGAGTTTTTTCAAAGGGAGATACTCAACCAAATCGAAAAAAGAAGCGATCGGTGAACCGGGCTCACATATCTTCGAGGGCCGGGAACTTCCTTCTCCAGGCTCTCATTCTTTCCACAGCCTCATCTTTCAATTCCCATATAAGCAGCTCTCCGACCTTTTCCACCTCGACTTCGTCTCCGTTGTGATCGATCAACATGGATTTTGTGCCGCCGTACTCCACTCCCTTTCCGTCGCTACCTGTCCTGTTTACCCCGAGAGTGAAGCATTGATTCTCGACCGCTCTGGCTCTTAGAAGTACTTCCCAGTGTCTGGCTCTTGCGGACGGCCAGTTAGCTATCACTACCAGCAGTTCGGCCGGAACGTTCTCCCTGAAAAGTTCGGGGAAGCGGAGATCGTAACATACGTTGAGAGATATTTCTATGCCTTGGTGAATCAGAGATATGGCCTGCCTGCCGGGAACGTAGCTTTTATGTTCATCAGCGTAAGTGAAGAGTTTGCGCTTTCCGTAGGTGACAGGTCCCAGATCGGTAGATAGGAACGAAGCGCAGTTGACATATCCGGACTCTTCTCTCTCCACGTGACCGTAGACGGCCGCGATCGAAGTTTTCCTCACCAGTCCATCGAAAAAGCTATCGCTGTATGGTGTACAGGTCTTTTCGGGATTCAGGGAGAAGCCGCTCAGAGACATTTCGGGAAAGACCAGCAACTCCACGTGTTTTTTAAAGGCCTGATCGAAGATATCCGCGATCTTTTCCATGTTTTTTGCCGGATCCTCCCAGGCTATGTCTAAGGCCGCTCCGCCGATGATCATCTTCCATCACCCACGATCACGTCTATCATCCGGGAGAGAATTGCGGCCGACAGGGCTGCGTCCATAGATGCCAGACCGTTCTTTCCAACCGTCTGCTGGGGGATGCAGGGTATGTGCACGAAACCGACCGGAAAATCTTTGCCCGTCGAGACCAGGTACTCCATCGTCCTGTAGAAGAGATAGTTGCAGACGAAGGTGCCTGCCGTGAATGAGAGCGATAAGGGCAGACCATCTCGCTGGAGCGAGTCGATTATCTCCACAAGCGGAAGTGTGGAAAAGTAAGCATCGGCGCCTGAGATTGAGATTCTCTCGCCCCGCGCGATGTAGCCGTTGTTATCGGCCTTCGTCGATTCCTTCCAGTTTATCGCTACCTTCTCGGGAGTGACGGCCGTCCTTCCGGCAGCCTGCCCTAGCATGATAATCGCTTCCGGCGCCGTTCTCTCTATCTCTGTCATCAAAGGGATGAAGGCGTCGTCGAAGACCGTGGGCAGTTCGACCACCCTCAGATCTGACCTCATACCCGCCACTTTCTGTGCGACGATCTTAGATGCGTTGATCCCGTCGCCGCCGAAGGGGTCAAAATGACTCAGGATAACCATTTCTCCACCTCGCAATCTCTATAAGACAATGATATCATTGATATCATTTTACTCGAACGTACAGTCTGAATGAGAGACTGCGGAAGATTTCTTTGACAAGGAGTGGTTGGTTTGAAGAAGATAAGACTCGAAGACGTTCACAGATACTCGGCCGTAGGCGATGTCCACTTTCTCCCAAACGGAAGGGAATTTCTCTTCGTCCACAAGACCATCGACAGGGAGAACAACAAATACCTGAGCAACATCTGGTCGGGTGACCTCTCCACCGGTAAGGTCACCCAGCTCACCAGGGGCGATAAAGACGGCTCACCCGTGGTCGACCCCGAAGGCAAGAGTTTGCTCTTCACGTCCAGAAGAGAGAAAGATGCGAAAGGCACGGAGCTCTACCTTCTGCAGCTGGGTGGAGGTGAAAGCAGGCTCGTTAAGACTCTCAAAGGGGGTTTCTCGTCTATATCCTGGGTCGACGAGGGAAATATACTCTTCACCACGAAAGTGGCTCCCGGCGAAAACCCGGAGAAACCGGCCGAGGAAGAACCGGTAGAGAAGAGAATCTACGTGATAGACAAAATCCCCTTTGTTTCAAATGGATCGGGCTTCACCGAAAACAGGATCTCTCAACTGCACACTCTGAACGTCGAGACCGGCAAGATGAAACCCCTGGAAGCCGTCAAGGGCGATGTTCAATCGGTCGAGCTCTCGCCCGATAGAAAGAGGGCGGCCATCATTGTCAAAGAGGATGCCGAGAGACGCCCGCGCTGGAACAATCTGTATATTCTCGATCTGAAAGGCGGAAGTACTGAGAGGATCGGAGATGATTCGATCTCCGTGTATGCCTGTGTATGGGCCTCCAGCGACGAACTCTTCGTTCTAGGTACCGATCTGGCAAAGGGCTTTCCGACGAACCCTTATTTCAACTTCGTGGATCTGGAGAGCAAAGAGCTGAAGCCTCTACGCAGGGATCTCGACCTCTATTTTGGAAACAGTCTCAACAGCGATGTTAGAGGCTTGTCTGGAGAGTCTCTCAGGGTGAAAAAGGGAAAGCTATACTCGATCATAACCTCGGGACCGGACTCCACGATCGTCTCACTGGATAAGTCAGGTGAAGTGGAGGACGTTATGCTCTCCGACGGGAGCATCGATTGCTTCGACATCAACGATTCAGGCGATCTTATTTATACGAAGATGACGCCGGTACAACCTCTAGAGCTATACTGCAGCAAGGCGACCGGCACGAAAAAATTAACCAATTTCAACTCCTGGATGAAAGGCTATCAGCTATCGGCGCCGGAAAGCTTCAAAATCCAGGCCTCCGACGGTGTCGTCATCGACGGCTGGATAATGAAGCCGGTGGACTTCGACGAAAAGGGCAGATACCCGGCAATAGTAGAGATACACGGAGGTCCAAAGACGGCTTATGGCAACGGTTACATACACGAGTTCCAGGCTCTGGCGGCCTCTGGATACGCGGTAGTTTACTGCAATCCCAGGGGAAGTTCGGGATACGGCACGGATTTTGCAGATATACGGGGCCACTACGGCGAACGGGATTTCGACGATATTATGGAAGTCCTGGAATTCGTTGTGAATGAGTACGATTTCATAGACGAGGAGAGGCTGGGTGTCACGGGCGGTTCCTACGGCGGTTTCATGACCAACTGGATCGTCGGCCACACCGACGTTTTCAAGGCGGCCGTTTCACAGCGGTCGATATCAAGCTGGATCTCTTTCTTCGGAACTACGGATATAGGATACTATTTCGCACCCGACCAGGTAGGCGACGACTTCTTCCAGAACCTGGAAGGCTATCTGCGCCAGTCGCCGCTTACTTACGCGCCGAACGTCGAGACGCCCATACTGTTCATACATTCTCTGGAAGACTACAGGTGCTGGGTGCCTGAAGCGATGCAGCTCTTCACCACCCTGAGGTACCTCGGCAAAGAGGCCAGGATGGTCCTCTTCCCAGGTGAAAACCACGAACTCTCCAGGGGCGGAATGCCGGTGCATCGTGAAAAGCGACTGAAAGCCATTGTTGAATGGTTCGACACCCATCTCAAAAAATAGACGGGGAGAGGTATATTGGATATAAGGTTCGCCACAAAAGAGGATAACGAAAAACTGCTGGATATCGAGCGTAGATCGGCGCAGGAGGGCAAAATCTGGGTCGTAGGCTATAAAGAAAACTTCTTCGACAGGCTGAAGTATTACGGTAACGGCTCCATTCTCCTGGCCGAGGAGAAGGGCGACATAATAGGCTGTATCGGTATAGCCTTCGACGAGTACCTTGTCGATTCCGTACCGAGAAAGGCGATATACCTCTTCGGGCTGAGAACCAACCCGGCCTACAGGATGAAGATAGCCCGCTGGTTGAAGGCTATAATACAGGAACTCGAGAACAGGTACGGGGAGAGCGAGTTCGATTTCGCCTACGCTTCCGTAAAGGCAGACAACACGGCATCGAAGAAGATTCTGGCGCACATGGGTTTTTCTCGCTTCGCGACACTAGATTTCTACGCCTGCCCCGTTCTGCATCGCATCAAAAGTACCGGGGTCTACGTGGAAAGGCCCGACATGAATAGAGTGCGCGGCCTTTACAGCGGCATGTCCGGTCGTTTCGACCTCGTTCCAAAGCATACGCGTATCTTCGAACCCATGATAGAAGAGGAGAGGTTGAAACTCTTCACCGGAGAGGGAGCCAGTGCGCTGGTCTTCGACACTTCGGGAGAGTCGGATTTCGGGATAGCGAAGTTGTCACCTGGATTGAGAGCCTTCCAGGTAGCAGGCAGGTCCCTCCTTTCGCCTCTGGCGCGTGTCCCGGGAATGAAGGAAAGGCTCAGGATCTGGGATGTGCTCATTCTAGATTACGGGACTCCCCGCGCCGCCAGAAGAGTGGTCGCGGAGATCCACAAAGAGGCCTGGAAAGAGAAAGTGACTCTGCTCAACTTTGCGCGGGACAGCACCCTTGGCAGCCTAAAGTCTGCGATCGGCCCTTTGAGTTTCAAAATACCCTTCGATATAATGATCTTCGAAAAGAAAGAAATACCCAGAAAGGGCCGGCCAGTGATCTGGGTGCCGGCCCTGTAAAGAACAGAGACACCGGAAGACCGGGGCGATGCTTTCGCCGCCGGTCTTCACTTTTTTCTTATTTTGTATCCATCACGGTCGTCGAGGATTTCGTACCCTTTCTCCGAGATCAGGTCCCTCAATTCGTCGGCCCTTTTCCAGTTCCTGTCTTTTCTGGCCTGTTTACGCTGCAGCGCGAGCTCTTCGATCTCTCCGGGTATCGTATCGCTCTCGACTTCAGCCAGCCCGAGCGCCAGAACTCTGTCAAACTGTTCTATCAGCGCGAGTTTTTCGCCGGCCGACAGATCTTCGCTGTCGATAACCTTCCAGAGCACCGCCAGGGCCCTGGGCGTGTTGAGATCGTCGTTTATGGCTTCGTGGAACTCTTCAAGCAGTTGCGGGTCGGCGAAGGCTGAAGGGCTTTGACTCTCCTTCAACTCAACTATACCGATCTTGAGTCTTTTCATGGCGTTCCTCGCGCCGTCGAGAGCTTCGAAGGTGAAGGCCAGCTGCTTTCTGTAATGAGCGCCGAGCAGGTAATACCTGTAATCCATCGGGTCGTATCCCATGTCGATCAGCGTCTGGAGGGTGATGAAGTTGCCCAGCGATTTCGACATCTTTTCACCCTCTCCGATCACGAGAAACTCCGAGTGCAACCAGTAATTGACCCACTCGTGGCCGAAGGCCGCCTCGCTCTGGGCTATTTCATTGGTGTGATGTATGGGGATATGGTCGATCCCGCCGGTGTGTATGTCGAACCTCTCGCCCAGGTATTTGGAGGACATGGCCGAGCACTCTATGTGCCAGCCGGGGAAGCCTCTTCCCCAGGGTGAATCCCACTGCATCGCGTGGTTGGTGTATTTGTACCGGGTGAACCAGAGCACGAAGTCGAAGGGATTTCTCTTGTATGGATCGCTTTCCACCCTCGATCTCATTCTATCTTCATCTAGTTGCAGTCTGGCGAGTTTGCCGTAATCGGGAAGTTTGGACGTGTCGAAATAGACGTTTCCGCCGGCAATGTAAGTGTAGCCGTTGGCCTCTATCTTTTTTATCATCTCTATCATGTCGCCCACGTGTTCGGTCGCCCTGCACGTGGTCGTGGGAAAGAGTATACGCAATCTTTCCAAATCTTTGAAAAAAGCCTTCGTGTAGAAATCGACGATCTCCCAGACGGTCTTTCCTTCTCGTCTGGCACCAGCCTCCATCTTGTCTTCGCCTTCATCTTCGTCGCCGGTGAGGTGGCCGACGTCTGTAATATTCATCACGTGGTTCACTTTGTAGCCGTTGAAAAGGAACATCCTCTTGAGGGTATCGGCAAAGATATAGGCCCTCAAGTTGCCTATGTGTGCGTAGTTGTAAACGGTCAGTCCACAGGTGTAGAGTTTCACCTCCCCCGCAGTCAGCGGTTTGAAGACTTCCTTCTCTCTCGACATCGTGTTGTTGAGTCGTATATCCATGCTCTGCCTTCCCTCCTTTCCCCGTCAGGGGATCAGATATTTATTATCAGGTCGTTCCTGGTCTTCATCTCTTCGGTTTTAGGACCGTAGGAGATGTAGTCGATCTCGACGCCGGTCTCTCTCTCGATGAAGGTCATGTACTTCAGGAAGTTTATGTGGTCGGTCGTGGGCCAGCCCTTTACCGTCTCATAGATTGGCTTTGCCCTGAAGAAATCGTACGAGGTAGAGGGCACTTCCTTCACTACCCCATCCACATCGTAAGCCACGCAGACTTTGACTTCTTCCAGTCCGTTGAGCACATCGCCTTTGGTTATGACGAATCCGGTGAGCCCCGATCTGATCCTGGCGTACCTCAACGCCGGCAGGTCGAGCCAGCCCACCCTCCTCGGCCTTCCGGTTGTAGCGCCGTACTCCTTGCCTATCTCGCGTATCTTCTCTCCAGTTTTGGTGAAGTCCTCGGTGGGGAAGGGACCGGCCCCCACTCTTGTGGTGTAGGCCTTCAGCACGCCGTAAACGCTGTCTAGCTCGAATGTAGAGAAACCAACCGACGAAACGCCATGTGCCATGCATGCTCCGGAGGTCACGAAGGGATAAGTTCCGAAATCGAGATCGAGCAGAACGCCCTGGGCTCCTTCGAAGAGTACCGAGGTACTCCTGAAGACGCGCGACATATCTACGGCGCTGGTGAAATTTACCTTCAGTCTTTCCAGTTCACCGCGCAGCTTCTGGAGGTATTTGAACATATCCTCCGGCGAAACGGTGAGCCTGTTGTTGTATATATTCTGTTTCATATGGTATATCGATTCCAACCTCTCCCTGAGCAGGTTCTCGTCGAAGAGTGTATAGAGTTTCAGGCCTTCTCGCGACACTTTGTCGGTGTAGGAGGGGCCAATCCCTCTGCCCGTGGTTCCGATAGGCTCTTTACGCATAGTCTCGAGCAGCACGTCCTCCTCTTTGTGCCAGGGGAGAACTGCGAAGGCCTCCGGGTCTATGTAGAACCGGCAGGAGATGCCCGGGAAGTCGGCCTCCAGAGTCTCGAACTCGTTTATTAGCTGCTCCACGTCTATTACCATTCCGGCCCCAAGAAAGCCCCTGGAAGCGTTCCTGGGTTGTATCGAAGGCAGAAGATGATTCACATATTTCTTGCCATCGACGTATATTGTGTGGCCGGCATTGGCCCCGCCGGAGAACCTGACTATCCACTCGAAATCCTTCGAGAAGTAATTGACTACCTTTCCCTTTCCTTCGTCGCCCCACTGGGCTCCCACAATGGCCAGTCTCTGCATTGGATCAGCCTCCGTCCAAGATTCTTTTGAAGATCGGATCTACGTTTCTCAGATAGTACTCAGGATCGAAGAGTTCATCTATTTCGCGCGAATCAATGTACTTTTCTATCTCACGGCTTTTCGCGACGGCTTCTTTGAAGTCCCGGCCTTCGTTCCAGCAGTTCAGGGAGAGCTCCTGGACAAGCTTGTAGGCTTCTTCCCTTGCCATGCCCTTTTCGACCAGCGTCAGCATTACGCGCTGGGAGAAGACCAGGTTTCTGGAAGCTTTGAAGTTTTCCAGCATCCTCTCTGGATACACTACCAGATCCTTCGCCAGATCGATAGACTTCTTCGCCATATAGTACAGAAGCATGGTGGCGTCGGGTAACATTATTCTCTCGACACTGGAATGAGAGATATCTCTTTCATGCCAGAGGGCTATGTCTTCCAGGGCCGCGCCGGCGTAACCTCTCAGAAGCCGGGCCATTCCGGTCAAGCGCTCGCAGATTATGGGATTCTTCTTGTGGGGCATGGCCGAAGAACCCCTCTGCCCCTTCTTAAAGGGTTCCTGGACTTCCAGGACTTCCGTCCTCTGAAGATGCCTGAACTCGACGGCCATTCTCTCGATTGAAGAGGCCGCAATCGCCATAGCCGAGATGAATTCGGCGTGGATATCCCTTGGCACGATCTGCGTCGATACCTCCGTAGGTCTCAGACCTATCTCCCTGAGGGCTATAGCCTCAACCTCTGGCGGTATGTTGGCGTAGTTGCCCACGGCGCCGCTAAGCTTTCCGACCGAAGAGGCCTCCACACTCCTGCGAAGTCGCTCGATATTCCTATCGGTCTCGACCATGAAGGAGAGAAACTTCAGGCCGAAGGAGGTCGGCTCGGCGTGTATTCCGTGGGTCCGTCCCATGCATACCGTATCCTTGTAGATGAGAGCCCGCTCAGCTAGAGCCTGCGAAAGCTCCGTCAGAGCCTGTATTATCGCCAGGCCCGATTTGCGCAAAGCCAAGGAAAGAGCCGTATCGACTATGTCCGACGATGTGAGGCCGAGATGGAAATAACGGGCCTCGTCGCCCATATCACCCGTGACGTATTTTATAAAGGCGATGACGTCGTGATCGACCACCTTTTCGATCTCTGCGATACCTTCGACATCTATTCTAGCCTTCGATCTTATCTTTTCCGCCATTCCGGCCGGTGCAAGACCGGTCTCTTCGTAGGCCTTCACCACCGCGAGCTCAACCTCCAGCCACCTCTCGTACTGGGCTTTGAGTTCCCAGAGCTCCTTCAGGGGCGAAAGTGCGTAACGTTCGATCATAATCAACCTCCCGTGCTGACAAACTCTAGTTTACATCAAATTCGACGCCTATGTCTTTCCTGAATGTCATCCCTTTGAAACGGATCTTTTCCAGCGCACCGTAAGCCTTCCTCACCGCTTCGCCAAAATCTCTCTCCAGTGCCGTCACGGCAAGCACCCTGCCGCCCGTCGTTACGACTTTCTCTCCGCTGTATCCCGTACCGGCTTGGAAGAGAGTGCAGTTGCCCTCGGTCAGTCCAGACACCTCGCAACCCGTTACGTAACGGCCCGGGTACCCTTTCGAACAGGCCACGACCGTCACGGCGCACTCCTGCTTTAGCCTGAGCCGCTCCTCTTTCAGCTGGCCTCTGGCGCAATCGTACAGAACTCGTGCCAGATCGAAGTCGATCCTGGGCAGTATCGCCTGCGTCTCGGGATCGCCGAAACGGCAGTTGAACTCCAGAACTTTCAGTCCGGCCGGCGTATTTATGAGGCCAAAATATAGAAGTCCCGTGTAGGTGAGACCTTCTCTCGCTAGCCCTTCCACCGTCGGGAGAAGGATTTTATCCCTGAACTCCTCGCGAAGCCGGTCCGTATAATCGGGTACGGGAGAGATGGCTCCCATTCCACCGGTGTTGGGGCCGAGGTCTCCGTCGAAGGCTTTCTTGAAATCCCGGGCCTCTGCCAGCTCAACCATACGCTTTCCGTCGGACAGGACGAAGACGGAAAGCTCTCTCCCGCTCAGGTATTCCTCTATAACAACACTTGAGCCGGCCTCTTTCAGAGAGTCGTCGATAAGCAAATCCTTGAGTATTCGATGCGCTTCCTCCTGCCGGTCTGCTATGAATACACCCTTGCCCGCGGCCAGTCCGTCGGCCTTTATCACCAGGGGTAGCTCAAAACTCTCCAGCTCGGCAAGAGCCTGCAGGTAGTACCTGGCGCTCGCGTGACGGGCTGTGGGAATACCGTGGCGGTTCATAAATCCTTTGGCGAAGATCTTGCTGGTTTCGAGCCTGGCACAATCTCTGGTGGGACCGAATACGGCCAGATCCCTTTCCCTGAAGCGATCGACCATGCCCATTGAAAGAGGTTTCTCCGGACCGACGATAGCCAGGTCTATCTCCTGTTCTTTTGCAAAGGTCAGCAGACCGTCTATATCGCAGGGATCTAACGGAACGTTTTCCGCGATTGAGGATGTTCCGGGGTTTCCCGGCGCGCAGAAGAGCCTCTCCAGCCCTTCGCTTTGGAAGAGTTTCCATGCAAGTGCGGCCTCACGGCCGCCGTTTCCTATTACCAGTATTCTCATGATTTTCGCCCTCAATGCTTGAAATGACGCATGCTCGTAAAGACCATCGAAAGCCCGAGTCTGTCGGCCGCCTCTATGGAGTCTTCATCTTTGATCGAACCCCCGGGCTGGATTATAGCTCCGATCCCGGCCTTCGCGGCCGCTTCCACACAGTCCGGGAAGGGAAAGAAACCATCCGATGCCAGAACGGCCCCACTCAGGTCGTAATTCGATTGTCTTATCGCGTTCTCCAGGGCCCAGATCCTGCTGGTCTGACCCGGTCCTATTCCAAGGGTCTGACCTTCCCTGGCCAGAACTATGGCGTTAGATTTGACGTGTTTTACGACCTTCCATGCGAAGAGCATATCTTCCATCTCCCTCTCGTCGGGTTTTTTTGCCGTAACGGTTCTCAATCCCTCCCCCAGCAGGGCGTTATCTCTGTCCTGAACCACCATTCCACCGGGGATCGATTTGAAATCGTACCCGTTGCTCTTGAAAACCGGATCGATCTCCAGGATCCTTATGTTCTTCCTGGCCGACAGCATCTCAAGCGCTTCGGATGTGAAGGCCGGCGCCATTATTATCTCAAGAAAGATGTTTTTCAGCTCTCCTGCCAGCGGGCCATCGACGGTCCCGTTGGTCGCCACTATGCCCCCGAACACAGATACCCGATCGCAACCGTAAGCCTTTTTCCACGCCTCTAAAGTTGTGTCGGCCAGGCCGACGCCGCAGGGATTGGTATGTTTCAGGGCTACAAGAGCCGTATCGCTGGTAAACTCTCTCAGCAGTTCAATCGCGGCTCCCGCGTCGGTGAGGTTGTTGAAGGAGAGCTCCTTTCCCTGTATCTGAACGTACCCTCCGAGCGGGTAACTCAAGGGATAGCGGTAAAGCGCCGCCCTCTGGTGCGGATTTTCACCGTACCTGAGGTCCTGGACCTTTTCGAGCGTAACGCTCATCTTCTCAGTCAGAGTCTCGCCGCACAATCCGCTCAGATGCGAGGCGATCATAGAATCGTAATGGGCCACGTGCCTGAAGACTTTTGAGGCCAGTTTGAGTCTGAAGATTCTGGAAGGACCGCCGGCGTCCAGTTCCCTTAAAACACCTGTGTAGTCGGCTGGATCGACCAGCACAATCACATCGCCGTAATTCTTCGCGGCCGAACGGAGCATGGCCGGACCTCCTATATCTATATTCTCTATCGCCTCCTCCAGCATGATGCCGTCGCCGGAGATCGCCTCTTTGAAGGGGTAAAGGTTCACGGCTACGAGATCTATCGTATCGATCCCCAGTTGCGCCAGCTTCTCCATGTGTGCAGGCAACTCCCTTCTGGCGAGTATTCCGGCGTGAACGGCCGGATGGAGCGTCTTCACACGTCCGTCAAGGCATTCCGGAAAACCGGTCAGATCCGATACGGCAAAAACCTCTACCCCAGAAGCGACCAGCTCCCTCTGTGTGCCTCCGCTGGAGAGAATCCGGAAACCTCTATCTGAAAGCTGTTTCGCGAAATCGACTATCCCTTCTTTGTTAGAGACGCTCAACAACGCTGTTTTCATACGAACCTCCTGTTATCAAAACTCTCTTTCCCCTGACGGTCAATCTATCCTTGCAGAAGAGAGAGACGGCCTTCGGCAGCAATCTGTGCTCGACCAGAGCCACCCTTCCGGAGAGGCTTTCGACCGTATCGTCGCAGAGGACAGGAACGGCTTCCTGCAGTATTATCGGACCGGTGTCGGTTCCTCCGTCGACGAAGTGAACCGTTGCGCCGGTTATCCTGACTCCGCTCTCGATAACCGCTCTGTGAACCCTCTCCCCGTACATCCCCTTCCCGCAGAAAGAGGGTATCAGAGAAGGGTGCAGATTTATTATCCTGTTCCTGAAACGCTCTATGATCTTTCCAGATAGGATCTTTAGAAATCCTGCGAGGACGATCAGATCTATTTCGCAATCTACGATGGTCTGTAAAATCACATCGCTGTAGGCGTCACAGGATCGACTGTTAAAATGCAATATGCGCGAGGGTATAGAGTGTCTCTTTGCTCTCTCAAGCGCGAAGGCCTTTTCGTTGCTAGAGATTACCAGCGAGATCTCTCCATCTATGAAGCCGGCCCTGGAGAGTTCGATCAATCTTTCAAGGTTGCTCCCGTTACCCGATACCAGGACGGCTATCCTCTTCGACAAAGTGTAACACCGCCCTCCCCGGCCACGACAGCACCGATCTCTACAGGTTTTTCATCCTTCATTCCGTGCAGAACGGCATCTACATCGTCGGGAGAGACCACGGTGACAAGACCGAGCCCCATGTTGAAGGTCCTGTAGGCTTCCCTGGTTTCGACGCTGCCCCTCTCGACAATGAACTCTATCAAAGGAGGCACCTCCCAGGAGTCGGTGTGTATCTCGCACTTCAAACCTTTGGGTATCACCCTCGGTACGTTCTCTAGAAGTCCCCCGCCGGTGATGTGTGCGATTCCTTTGGGCTTACAGAGCCCTTTCAATCTTTCAAAGAGCGAGACATATATCCTGGTGGGGGTGAGCAATTCGAGACCGATAGGCCTCGCGATGCCGGGGACGGTCTCGTGCAGATTTATCTTTTCATCGGAGAGGATCTTTCGAACGAGTGAAAAGCCGTTGGAGTGAAAGCCTGATGAGGGCCAGCCTATGAGGATGTCTCCATTCTCGATCGTCGAGCCGTCGATTATCTCCTGTCTATCGACCAGCCCCACGGAAAAACCGGCCAGGTCGTACTCGCCTGCTGCGTACAGCCCGGGCATCTCGGCAGTCTCTCCTCCGATAAGGGCGCTGGAGGCCTGTCGGCATCCTTCGCATACGCCGCTCACGATCTTCTCGATCTTAACTGGCTCAAGCCTTCCGATCGCTATATAATCTAGAAAGAAGAGCGGTGTCGCGCCCATGGAAATTATATCGTTGACGCACATAGCCACGCAATCTATTCCAACGCTATCGTGAATATCCATCGCGAAGGCAAGTTTCAATTTGGTGCCGACACCATCAGTTCCCGAGACCAGAACAGGTTCCTTCATTCCGTCAAAATCCGGACGAAAGAGTCCTCCAAAGGAGCCTATGCCTCCCAGAACCCCTGGCCTTCTGGTAGTCTCCACGTGTCGCTTCATGAGCTCTACGGCCCTGTCACCGGCGTCAATATCGACGCCGGAACTCCTGTAATCGCTCATGTTCTCACCTTCTGATCGGTATCCAGCGTGTACCTTCCGTCGGCGCCTTCTATATCCACCGGGTACTGTCCCGAGAAGCAGCCCGTGCAGAAGCCCGATCGGGAGGTGGCCTCGACTAGTCCCTCCAGGCTGAGGTAACCGATGCTGTCGGCTCCAACCAGCCGTCCGATCTCCTCCACAGAGAAACGCGCCCCGAGGAGCTCGTCCCTGGAGGGGGTGTCTATTCCGAAAAAGCAGGGCCACATAACGGGCGGCGCGCTGATCCGCAGATGTATCTCTCCCGCCCCACAGTCCCTGAGTCTGGAGATAAGCTTCTTTATGGTAGTTCCCCTGACGATAGAATCGTCAACGAGAACGATCGATTTCCCTCTTACAACTTCTTCCAGTACGTTTAGCTTAAGCGCCACTCCGATCTCTCTCTGATTTTGAGAAGGCTTTATGAACGTTCGGCCTACGTACCTGTTCTTCACAAGCCCCTCGAGAAAAGGTATTCCCGAGGCCTCGGAGAAGCCTATGGCCGAAGGCGTACCGGAATCGGGAACGGAACAGACGAAGTCGGCTTCGGCCGGAAACTCTCTGTACAGAATCTTCCCGGCCCTTTTTCGACTCATATATAGACTCTGGCCCTTCATTATGCTGTCGGGCCTGCCGAAATATATGAACTCGAAGATGCAAAGCTTCTCTTCGTTCTTCTCTTCGGGAAGATAGCCCTTCATTCCCGACCTGTCTATCACGACGATTTCGCCTGGCAACACGTCCCTCATAAGGTTCCCTCCAACCGTTTCGAAGGCGCAGCTCTCAGAGGAGAGCATCAGGTCGTTTCCTTTCCTTCCTATACACAAAGGTCTTATACCTAAGGGATCTCTAACGCCGATCAATCTGTCGCAGGTCATTATTATGAGAGCGTAAGCGCCCTTCAATTCCTTCATCACATTCCGTATAGAGACCACGAGATCTTCGTCGGGACTACCTGCCAGGAGCGCCGCGATGACCTCCGTATCTACCGTCGTCTGGAAGATAGATCCACGCTCTTTGAGACTTTCACGAAGTGCGAGAGAGTTGGCCAGATTACCGTTATGACAGAGGGCAATCGCCCCGTGCTTTGTCTTGAAAACTAGCGGCTGCGCGTTGATCACACTGCTGTCTCCCGAGGTTGAGTAGCGGACATGACCGACCGCGAGATCTCCCTTCAATTCCTCCAGCCTCGCATCGTCGAAGACCTCCCCGACCAGACCCATGGCCTTGTGCAGGCGTATGTCCTCGCCTTCCGAGATGGCTATTCCAGCACTCTCCTGCCCCCTGTGCTGGAGAGCGAAGAGACCGTAGTAGGTCGTCCTGGAGGCCCTTCCCTCTCTCGAGAATAAGCCGAAAACGCCGCATTCTTCCTTTAATTCCTCTCTCACGATCTCATCGCGCATTCGATCGCCCCCTTCCAGCGAGCTTCAAGCTCCCCGACCGGCACAGACAAGACCTCCCTGCCGCATACATCTATCTTCAGCTCACTACGGTCGACCCTGCCCAAGACCTGAACGGGCACGCCAAACTCTCCGGCCAGCCCGAGAAGAGAGCCTAACTTCGACTCATCCAGCGAGACCACGATCCTCGACTGGGCCTCCCCGAAGAGAAGCGCATCGATCGGCAAAGTATCGTTAAGTTCGATTTTCGCCCCGAGGCCTTTTCCAAAACAGCATTCGGAAAGCGCAACGGCCAGTCCGCCCTCGCTGCAATCATGCGCCGAGTTGAGTAGCCTCCTTTCTATGGCTTCAAGACAGAGCCTTTGAACTTTCTTCTCCCTTTCGAGATCTATCGCCGGACACTCTCCGATAGTTTTACCTGTGAGCATTCTGAGGTATTCACTACCGCCCAGTTCATGAGTATTCTCGCCAAGGAGGAGTATCGCGTCGCCCTCGTTGATGAAAAAGCTCTCTGTCACCTTAGAGATGTCCTCTATCACACCCACCATTCCAACTATGGGAGTGGGGAATATCGCGCCGGTCTCGGTTTCGTTGTAGAAGGAAACGTTTCCGCTTATAACAGGAGTCCCCAGAACGTTGCAGGCAGCGGCCAGACCGGCTATCGTCTCTTTGAATTGCCAGTAGATCTCTCTCTTTTCGGGATTTCCGAAATTCAGGCCGTCAGTTATCGCCAGCGGTCTGGCGCCCGAGCAAACCAGGTTTCTCGCCGCTTCAGCGACGGCTATCGCAGCGCCCCTGAATGGATCGAGATAACAGTAAGAACCGTTGCCGTCTATCGTTAGGGCTATCGCTCTATCCGTACCCCTTATGCGCAGTACGGCCGAGTCGCTTCCCGGAACCGTTACCGTGCTCGTCCTAACCATATGGTCGTACTGACTGTAAACCCATTCTTTGCCGGCTATAGTCGGTCTTGCCAGGAGCGCGATCAGCGTCTCTTTAATATTCATATCTTCACGTTCGTGTAGATCGAAAAGCCCGACACTTTCCAGGTAGGCCGGTCTGGTTGACTCTCTCGTATAGACGGGTGCATCGTCGGCCAGCAGTCTCGCCGGTAGCGAGGCGACGACTTTCCCTCTCTCCAGTACGGTGAAGAGCCCATCGTCTGTCACCTCTCCTATCACCGTTCCGCTGAGCCCCCACTTCTCGAAGATACTCCCGACCTCCTTCTCTCTTCCCCGTTTCACGACGACCAGCATCCTCTCCTGGGACTCCGAAAGCATTATCTCTACCGGCGTCATGGCCTCTTCTCTTCGCGGAACACAGGAAAGCTCTATCTTTATTCCGCTCCTGCCGCGGCTGGCCATCTCACAGCAGGAGGAGGTCAACCCGGCCGCCCCGAGGTCCTGTATGGCGATCACGGCATCGGTCTTGAAGAGTTCTATGCAGGCCTCTAGAAGCAGTTTCTCCATGAAGGGATCTCCAACCTGAACGGCCGATTTTCTCTCCAGAGACTGTTCGGTCAGCTCGACGGAGGCGAAGGCCGCCCCGCCCATACCGTCACGCCCCGTGGTGGCGCCCACGAGCATCACGGGGTTGCCAACTCCCTTTGCCCTGGCGTACTTTACCTCTTCGTGTCTCATTATTCCCACACACATCGCGTTGACCAGGGGATTGCCCGCGTAATGATCGTCGAAGTAGATCTCCCCGGCCACGGTCGGTATCCCCATACAGTTGCCGTAATCGCCTATCCCCTTCACCACGTTCTCGAATAGGTACCTGGTCCTGGACTTATCAAGTTCCCCAAACCTCAAAGAATTTAGCAGAGCGATCGGTCTTGCTCCCATGGTGAAGATATCCCTTATGATTCCACCGACGCCGGTTGCGGCCCCCTGGTAGGGCTCGACTGCCGAGGGATGGTTGTGACTCTCGACTTTCATCACTACCGCCAATCCCTCACCGATATCGACTATACCGGCGTTCTCGCCCGGACCCTGAAGGATCGCGTTGCCGCCTGTCGGAAGTGTCTTGAGGAGCGCTCTCGAGTTTTTGTAACTGCAATGCTCGGACCACATCACCCCGAACATGGCCAGCTCAAGTAAATTCGGCTCTCTGCAGAGTTTCTCGCAGATCAGGTCGAACTCCGATTGACTGAGACCTGCCAGCGAGTAATCAAGAGTTGACGAGCTCACCGGCCATACCCCCCTTCAGGAAAGAGATCATGGACTTGAAGAGAAGGAGTCCGTCGGTGCCTCCGGTGATCTCCTCACATACTCTCTCCGGGTGCGGCATCATTCCCAGAACGTTTCCCCGTGCATTGGAAACCCCGGCGATGTTCGAGACCGATCCGTTGGGGTTGAACTGCGGGGCGACTTCTCCATCAGCCGAGCAGTAGCGGAAGATCACCTGGCCGTTTTCTTCTAAACTCCAGAGCGTTTCTCCATCGACGAAGTAGTTTCCGTCCCCGTGAGCGACCGGTATCTTGAGAACGCTTCGGCTTTCGAGAGCCTTCGTGAAGGGGCTAGCAGTCGATTCGACCCTCAAAAAGACGTTCTTGCAGATAAATTTGAGATCCCTGTTTCTGAGCAGAACTCCCGGCAGGAGACCGGCTTCGGTCAGTATCTGGAAACCATTGCAAATACCCAGAACAGGCCTTCCACTTTCGGCCATCTCCCTGACGGACGCCATGATGGGTGAGAAACGGGCTATTGCACCGCACCTGAGATAGTCGCCATAAGAAAAGCCTCCTGGAAGTATGACCGCGTCGAAACCTTCGAGGCTCTTCTCCATGTGCCACACGTAACTCGCCTCTTCTCCGGCTTCTATAACGGCGTGATAGGCATCGAGATCGCAGTTGGATCCCGGAAAGACCACGATGGCCACCTTCATCTTTTCTCACCGCTCATTTCGAATGTGAAATCTTCCATGACCGTGTTGGCCAGAAGGGAACGACACATCTCTTCAACTTTTGTCTCGTCCAGACAGCCATCTTCAAGCTCTATCTCAATGATCTTGCCTATCCGCACTCTCTTCACCCCGTCGAAACCCATTGAATCGAGCGCGTTCCTGACCGCCAGTCCCTGTGGATCGGCGATGCCGTTTTTGAGAGTTACATAGACGGTTGCCTTCATTTTCCACCTCCGAGGACTCTTTTCAAAGCCTTCCTGTAACCTTCCTCGATGTTTCCCAGATCCCTCCTGAAACGATCCTTATCCATCTTCTCTCCCGTCTCGCTATCCCAGAACCGGCAAGTATCGGGACTGATCTCGTCGGCCAACAGGATCTCCCCGTTATCCAGCCTGCCGAACTCCAGTTTGAAATCTACCAGTGTTATTCCGGCTTTCGATAAATACTCCCTAAGTATCGTATTCACCCTCAGCGCCATCTCTCTCAACTTGGCGAGTTCTTCTTCATCTGCAAGGCCCAGTGCCAGGATATGGTCGTCGTTGACCAGCGGATCGCCCAGATCGTCCCTCTTGTAGGAGAACTCGACGACCGGCCTGGCGAGTTGCGTTCCTTCGGCAATTCCCAGTCTTGCGGACATAGAACCGGCAGCGATGTTTCTCACGATGACCTCGAGCGGGATTATCTCCACCCTTCTGACGACCATCTCGGTCGAACTCGTCTGTTCCACAAAATGGCTCTCCACACCTTCGCTCTGAAGTAGCTGGAAAAAGTAGGCCGACATGGTGTTGTTAATGGCGCCCTTTCCGATGATGCTGCCCTTTTTCTCTCCATTGAAGGCCGTTGCGTCATCCTTGTACCTTATGAGGTATCTGTCGTCCCTGTCTGTCAGGAAGACCTTCTTGGCCTTTCCCTCGTAAAGCAGATCTCTCGCTATCAACTCAAATCCCTCCCTCTGTATTCGAACGTAACTCTTCGTCGCTATTCAAGACTTCCTCTCGCATTTGCCGAATATACGATTCCAGTCTTTCCCTCACTTGCGGGTATTTTATGGACAGTATCCTGGCAGCCAGGAGCGCTGCGTTCTCGGCACCATCGATCGCCACCGTGGCCACCGGCACGCCTTTAGGCATCTGAACTGTGGATAGCAGCGAATCCAACCCATCGAGCGTGGAGGATTTGACCGGAAGGCCTATTACCGGCAGGCATGTGCAGGCGGCGATCACACCGGCCAGATGAGCCGCCTTCCCTGCTATGGCCACTATCACATCTATTCCTTTTTCCCTCGCCGAGAGTGCGTATTCCATTACAAAAGAAGGTGTGCGATGCGCGGACATGATTCTCAATTCAAAACCAACGGAAAGTCTTTCGAGTGTTTCGGTACATCTTCGGGCCACGGGGAGGTCGGACTTGCTCCCCATAACCACAGCCACTAAAGCCATTGAAAACCTCCACAATAGACTGACCCCGCAAAGGCGAGCCCGCGGGGTCGTTAAATCACAGGACTCACCCATAGCCAGGCAATTTACGGTTGCCGGTAGAGACTCGCGGGCCATATTCCCGCGATTATACAGGTGAAAAATAAAAACGAGAGCCTCAGGCGACTCTCGTTCGGTTATAAAAACGAAAAGTCACCTGTAGCCAGGCAATTTACGGTTGCCGGTAGAGACTCGCGGGCCATATTCCCGCGATTATACAGGCGATGCTTTATTCAATTTTCTTACTCTGAAATACTACCATAAAACGAGTAACGGGGAGTTTTTCTTTGATAATTTTCTCTGAACACTTCCTATCAGAAGAGAAGCCTTATAATCCACTCAAATAGCCCGCTGATCCCCTCGGTTTTCGAAGTGATGAAGCCCACTATCTGGTGAGCCGTGGCCGGCAGCCTCAGAAGGTAATCTCCAAGGCCTTTCTGGTAATAGACGGCGATTATCCCCCTTGCCTCGCCGCCTATGGCCACTCTGGCCGAAGCGAAACCACCGAGCGCATAGTTCTTCGCCAGTGCCGCTCCGCCTATGGCTATGTCGTAAGCGATCGCCAGGCCGCCGACGGCCATGTAAAGCGCTACGGCCAATCCACCGAAGGCTACCCAGAGGCTCGCCGAAACTCCGCCCAGCGATAGAGAGAGTGCCAGCGAAATACCACCTAGCGATATTACACCCAGCGAGATGCCGCCGAGCGAGATAACACCCACCGCGACACTCCCGATGGCTATTATCCCTTTCGCCAGGCCGAGCGGCCTTGTGTTGATATGAACCAGCGGGATTCCCATGACAGTGGTTTTTGAGGTGTACTCGTAGCCGTAGGAACGACCTGTGGTCCTTCCGCCACCTCCACCTATATACCTGGCCTTAGGGTAGATGGTCCGCATCTCGTCCAGGTATTCCCTGGCAAAGACGGATGGATCGCCCAGAACTTCGTAAGGGTCGTTTCGTCCACTGTCGAAGACTCTGTCCCTGACCATTGATAGAACCTCTCTCTCCATCCTCTTCTTAGTTTCTCGATCGGCCAGGATCCTCATCATAACGGCCCGACCGTACGCCTTTATCTTCTTCTCATCGATCATTTCGATTCGCCTCCAGACTGCAAAAACCATTTCTCTTCAGCAATTATAGCAATCCCGAACCAGAGGCATCAGGGGGTGCCTTCTATACTGAAGTAGAAACCGAATTTGCCATTGTAGTAGCTGAAGCCGATTTTGGGATATAAATCGCCAAGGCCGATCGTGGTACCGGCGTTAGCAAAAAGATAAACCAGGGCACCATCAAACGCCAGATTCTTGCCGAGGACCTTCGCACCCAGCCCGACCTCCTTGAAGAAGAGAAGGGGACTCCAGCCGCGGTCTATCCTGAAGAGCACCTGTGCCGCTCCCGCATACCAGTAAAATTCTTCGTCGAAGCCCACCCCTATCTCCACCAGCGTTCCAAGGGTCGGAACGAATAGAGCGTCGAGCGACAGAATCAATCCTATCTTCCCTGCCGTTAGCCTCAATCCAGGATTAAGCGTCAGGTTGAAGATATTTCCTCCCAGAGAAAGCGGCACTTTCATGGACAGATTGCCAGAAGTGTCTATCTGCAGAGTCGCCGAAGAACGGAACCTCGTAGAGGGGTTGATCGGCATCTGGAACAGCTCGGCCGATATCCCGGCGCTACCCAAAGGAAGGTCGGTCTTCCCGAGATTGAGATCGAGAGCGAGATCTATACCGCCTATTATTCTTCCGCTGTATTGAACAGTCAGGGAAGGCTTTAACGTTCCTAAATTGAACGAAGGATTCACGGTGAGCGTGTGCTCTCCGTCGAGCGACATATTCAAGAACAAAAAGCCCAGTGAAAAATCCTTACCGTCGTACTCGATTAGGGGTGCCCGCAGGATAGGGTTCACAAAGTGAAGGAAGGCCTTTTTAAGGTAATCTCCACTTTCGTACTCCGATTCGGCCGGCTCGAAGCTGTCGCTCTCCACCTCTTTAACTTCATAAGGAACGGCCGAGTAATCGAACCGGTAAATGGACATACCCTTCGCCAGGCGTGACTGTCCGAAACCGTATATATAGTCCTCAGATAGAACGGCCTTCTCGAGGTTGGCCCCCTCGGTGAGTCTGTAGATTTCCCCGGTGGAAAGATCCACTGCGAAGGCGTCCATATAACCCGCCTCGTAAGCGGCCGTATAAACTACCAGTCCATTACGGACATCGATCCCCCGGCCCTTCATGTAAGGATCGTCGAGGATTATCTTGAGCTCTCCCTCGCCGAAAAAGCCTATCGCTCCGTTGGTACCGTTTCTGGAGAGGAGCATGACGTAACTGCTATCTTCCGTGACGATCATATCCCTGACCAGCCAGGGGAGTCTCAGAACTTCCATTTTATCGAAGTAGACTGTCGATACGCCTTCTTTTTTGTTGTAAACGGCCGTTACCAGCTTCCCGTCGAAGACATCGAAGGCCGACATCTCGCCTTTATCGAGGAGTCTGACGTTGATCGCGGAACGCTGCTGCCATATCTCCCGCGATACACGGCCTCTCTCAGCGACGGAAGTCATGAGATATGTGCTTCCGTCTTTCCATTTGAGCGAGGTAGCCCCGAAATCGGAGAGTCTTCTATCGAAACCACTGTCGGTTATCTCTCCAAGACCGCGATCGTAAGCTCCAACCCATGCGCTGACCTCTCCGTTGCGTATGTAAGAGAAGACCACGCCCTCTCCCGTGCCTGCCATGTCCATGATCTGCCCGTTCTCGATGGTTTTGATTTCGGTCAGAGTCGCGTAGGCAGTGGATCTCAAAGCCACTTCTTTCTCCCAGTCACTGTATAGATCATCAAGAGTGGCGCCGAAGGCGTTTTTAGCCGAGGTGATCGTACCGATCACAGGCAACAGCCTGCCCGCTCTCTCACGATGAAAATCTTTGACGGCGTCTATTCCGAAGCGTCGGACGAGATAATCGTAAAAGGCCGCCATATAGTTGTAGTAAAGGGCGCCGCTCCGGTAGTCCTCCCTTGAAACGGCGAGAGCATATGCCAGATCAGGAAATACGCCGGCCACATAGTTCTGGTAGGCCAGTTCTCTTCCCCAGAGAGGGTTGTTCAATCTTCCCTCTGAAAGATAACTGGTCGATTCTGCGAAGACGGTCACACCCTCAATGAAGGGCGAGAGATTCTGAGGCGACAATAGCTCCGTTCCCAGAAGGATTCTAGAGATAAAGGCCGGTATGCCCGTAGTATAGGTCAGATGGACGATGTGCGTGAATTCGTGGATCAGCAACTGCCTGTAAAAGTTGGAAACGTTCAGCCTGTTTGACAATGCGGCATCCGATGGCCAGAGATATATATGGATCGTCTTGTGGTTGAAAGGAAGCGCAACGCCGTTCGTATCGGTGCCTTTGTCAAGGAGTACGATGTTGATTCTCCCGGGATCGTTCCCGATGAGATCTATGGCCTTCTGCCTTATAGATTCGAAAGTGTTGCCTATATAGACAGCCAGATCTTCGTAGTCCCCGGGGTAGTAAACGTCGGCGTTTGGAAAGACGAGCACATTTCTGGCCAAAACAAGAACGGGCAATATGAACAGAAGTAAAATAAAAAGCTTTTTCATGATACCCTCACCCTCCTGCCGAAAAGATTTCGGTCGTCCTGTGGATGTTCGATCCTTTGAAATCGTCCCGGGCTTTTTCCAGTTCCCTTACGACTCCTCTCAGATCGATCATCCGGTCGGTCAGCCGCTGCGATAGAATACCCTCGGGCAGAACCCGGGCACCGGGGATTGATTTTTCAGAAACCTCGAAGAATTTCCGGAGGACCCCGTACCAGCGTTGTTCACCGGAAAATAACCTAAAGACGAGGGGTTAATGTGATCTGGCCTGCCCGTTTCGAGTATATTCTAACATTGTTTTCAACCCTTCCGTTCCAAAAGACATTTTCCTATTGCATAATAGACTTTAAGGAGAAACTGATTTCACTTTCGGAGGTTAATATTATGTGGGCATTTCTGGACGGGGAGTTCGTCGAAGAAAAAGATAGGCATATCAAGCTGGAGAACAGGGGTTTGACCTTCGCCGACGGTCTCTTCGAAGTGATAAGGACCATCGAAAACAAGATCCTCTTCTTTGAAGATCATTTTTCGAGGATGCAAAAGAGCGCCGCTCACTTCGATATCACTCTCCCTTACGGCAGCGGCTACGTCAAAAACGCCGCTCTCGAACTTATAAAGAAGAACGGGATTGAGGACGGAGAGCTGTACCTGGAACTCACACGCGGCACCGATCTTCACAGAGAACACAGATTTCCCCCTAAGAGAACACCTTCCACTTTCTTCATGCTGGCACTACCCCTGAGGCACATAGACAGAGAGAGCTGGAAGAAGGGCGTTAAGCTGCTGACATACCCGGACCTGAGACACAGACTCTGCGAGCACAAGACGATAAACCTTTTGCCGAACGTCCTGGCCAAGAACTACGCCTATTCGAACGGTGGGTACGAAGCCCTCATGTATAGAGAAGAGGGTAGCTACAGATATGTTACCGAAGGCGGGAGCTCCAACTATTTCATGGTGAAGGACGGAGTCATTCACACGCCGGAGATAGACAACATACTACCGGGGATAACGAGGGGAAAGGTCGCGAAGATGATTTGCGAGCTCGGCTACGAACTGCACGAAAGAAGGGTAGGGGTAGAGGAGTTTCTCGCCGCCGACGAGGTCTTCCTGGTCAGCACGGTCTCACGCGTCATGCCCGTGCATTCCATAGATGATTTTCACTTCAATGCACCGGGCGCCGTTACTTTGAAAGTTCAAGAAGCTTATGAGAAGATTTTCTTCTCGTTTTTATGATCAGGGGAGTTTGGTAAAATGTACTTGTCGGTTGGCTTTATCTTCCCGATCTGAAGCCGTTCTGATATATAATAGTATCTATAATTGTAGTACCACATCATCTTTCTTGGAGGTGTTTCATAATGAAAAAGCTCCTAATTTCCACGTTACTGCTGCTCTTTGCGGTCATGACCTTTGCCCAGATCTCTCCCGAAGAGGCTGTTCCCATGATAGAGGGAAAGGGGATAATAACCGCCGCGGATGATTCCCCACTGACCTTCGAAGAGTTCAAGACCGCCGTAGAAAAGGCCTTCCCCGGCAAGGGGCAGCTTATAACTGGAACTGGAGAAGTCTCGAGAGCCGACTTCGCAATGGCCATGGTCAAGGTTCTTGGGCTGGAAGCCGAAGCGAACGTCGTGGAAGAGATCTGCACCACCGCTATCGACGAATGGGAAGCTCCCGAAGAAGCATGGGGCGCATTGACGGTAGCCTACAGAAGCAACAGACAGATTCTCGATTTCAGGTACGGTCACGTAATAGAGGCCACTTCTCCTATTACTAAGAAAGAAGCCGCCGTTTCCATCTACATGGCGATGAATCCTCCCGTCAAGGGGGGAATCGCGACAACCGCAGTAGCCGCCGACGCTCCCGGTTTCAACACTATCTTCACCTCTTCCGGTCTCACATGGACGATCTGCAACATAATCGGAGACGGATACACGGGAACGGACAACAACGGCTTCTATTTCCCGAGAATGATAAAGAGAATGCCAAGCCTAGAGAACGGTCTAATGAAGGCAAACGAAGACGGTTCTCTAACCATTACCTACGAGCTTCGCAAAGGTATGAAATGGCACGACGGCACACCGGTAACGGCAAGGGATGCCAAATTCCAGTGGGAAGTAATGACCAGCGGCGCCCCGGTGACCGCCAACTACTTCGAAAATTCCGTTTCCGAGGTCACGATAATCGACGATCTCACCTTCTCTATAACCCTTCCAGAAGCGCTTAGCAACGCCGAGCTGGGTTCCTCGGTTTACGCCTATTACTTCGGCTGGTTCCAGCTCCCCGAACACGTATACAGGAAGGATTTTGAACAGGCCAAGGCAAGCGGTATGTGGGACAGTTTCGTTGATAAGGCTACCAAGAATCCAGTTATGACCGGTCCTTACAAGCTCAAGGAATATGCCGAAGGCCAGTTCGTCATTCTAGAAGCCTTCGACGATTACTTCATGGGCAGACCGAACATAGACCAGATAGTGATGAAGATAATCCCCGACAGCGACGTTACCTTCGCTTCCACGCTCAACGGCGAAGTCGATTTCGGAAGATACACGCTAGACCTGAAGCAGTCCATACAGCTTCAGAATCAGCTTCCTAACGTGTTCAGCGTCTTCTTCACTCCAAACATCGCTTACGACAACCTGAACCTCAACCTCAGAGATCCAAAAAACACTTCGAACCCCAACAAATTCTTCGGTGACAAGAGAGTAAGACAGGCCGTTCTCCACGCGATAGACAGACAGCAGATAAGCAACGTCGTTTACTCGGGTCTGGCCGAAGTCGTGGATACATGGATCACCGACCTCCACCAGATGAGAGACGCCCTCAAGAGTCCCCTCGTAAAGCACTACGAGTACAACCCCGCCAGGGCGAAGGAACTGCTAGCCGAGGCTGGCTGGAAGCTTAACAACAGAGGCATACTCGAGAAGGACGGAGTTGTTTTTGAATTCTCCATAGTAGGTCCGGCAGGAAGCACGCAGTACCAGATGATGGCACAGATAATTCAGAGCATGCTCAAGCAGGTCGGCATATCCGTTAAGGTCGATCTCAAGCCTTCTCTGGTTGTCTGGACCGAAATAATGCCTTACGGAGATTTCGACGCGCTCCTCTCCGGCTGGGGCTACGGAGTCAGCGACGATGCTTCCAACTACTGGACCACCGATCTGATACCATCCGATGCCAACTACTGGGGCGGCACGAACTACACAGGCTGGGCTAACGCCGAGAACGACGAAATAATCTATGCTGCTGCCAGAGAGCTCGATCCAGCTAAGAAAGTCGCTCTCTACGAAAAGCACTTCGCGCTCTGGACCGAAGAGCTGCCGGTGCTCCCGCTGGTTGTTGCGCCGACTCCGCACTTTGCGAAGAAGTACATAAAGAGCTTCGATTCCGGTTACGATAACGGACTGGGCTGGATAATCCAGAACTGGTACATACAGAAGTAATTCTCTTTCGGCGGGGACGGGTCGATCCCGTCCCCGCTCTATCATAATTCCGGAGGTTTGACATGAAATTCACCGAGCTTATAGAAACAGTTCCCGATTACAAGAAATTTTTCACCGTCGAAGAGATGGACAGAAGATCACTGGCCCTGGCGGAGAAATACCCCGATAGAGTGAAGGTTTACGAGGCCGGGAAATCTAGGGCGGGCCATCCTATATACGTTCTTGAGATAGGCAAAGGCTCCAAAAACGCGCTCCTTTTCGGCTGCCCCCACCCGAACGAACCGATAGGCGCGATGATGCTCGACTACCTCAGCGAGAGACTCGCCAGCGACGACGAGCTGCTGAGCAAGTTCGACTACACCTGGCATATGATAAAGGTGATAGATGTCGATGGCACCAAGTTGAACGAAGGCTGGTTCAACGACTCCTCTTCCATAAGAAAATACGCGGCCAACTTTTACCGGCCACCGGGCCACGAGCAGGTCGAATGGACCTTCCCGATCGACTATAAAACGCTCCACTTCCACTCTCCACTCCCGGAGACCGAAGTGTTGATGAGACTGATGGAGGATAAGAAGCCTCAGTTCATGTACTCCCTCCACAATTCCGGCTTCGGAGGCGTCTATTATTACATAAGCGACGATGTCCCCGAGCTTTACGAGACCTTCAGCAAGCTGCCCGGTCTCTTCGGCCTCCCCCTTAACCTCGGAGAACCTGAGGCACCGTATCTGACAGAACTGGCTCCCGCCATATTCAAGCTTTTTGGAATGGCGCAGGACTACGATTACCTCGAAAAGAACCTCGGTCCGGACAAAGACCCGGCAAGCGTGATAAAGGCCGGAACGAGCTCGGACGACTACGCCTCGAGTGTGGCCAACACCTTCTCGCTCGTCTGTGAAATGCCATATTACTACGATCCGCGCGTCGAGGATCAGTCAGAGGCAGATATCTCCAGAAAAGAGGCCCTCAGATTCAACTACGAAAAGTCCGTTGAATCTTTCAACTTCACCAAAGAGATCATGACCTCGCTAGAACCGGAGATAAAGAACAGAAACTCACCCTTCTACAGGGTCTTCAAGAACGTTCTGGAGACCTATCCCGATCAGCTGCAGGCTCAGAAGAACTGGATCGAAAACGATCCCTCCCTCGAGAGAAAGGCTAAAAAGGCCGAGGTCTTCGACAACAAAATCGTGAGCCAGTTCTACCAATCGCTGATGCTTGGTATGCTTAGACGGCTTATAGCCGAGAACAACGATGGCTCGGCAAAATTGAGCGCGGTAGCGAACATGGCCGACGAAGCCTTTGACAGGAAGATCGAGTATCTCGAGGAGAACCTGGACTACACGACTATTCCAATAAAGAGTCTCGTCTGCGTTCAGTTGCTCGCAGGGCTGAACCTGGCGGATTATCTGCAAAGGAAGAGCGATAAGTGAAGGTATATTTTCTGAAGCGGTTCCTCGAACTCATACCGATCTTCTTTGCGATATCCATAATAATCTTCGTAATAATGAACTCGATGCCGGGCGATCCACTGCTCCAGATGCGAATGCAGAACCCCAGGGCGATGGCGAACGATCCCCAGCGAATGAAAGAACTCAGAGAGTACTACCGGCTGGACGACCCGCTGCCGCTCAAGTATTTCACCTGGCTGAAGAGCGTACTCACAGGAGATCTTGGATATTCCAGCATGTACAAGACACCGGTCATAGACCTGATCGCCTCCAGGCTTCCCAACACTCTGATACTTACGATCACGGCCTGGCTGATCGGTCTGGTCGTGGCGCTGCCTATTGGCATACTGTCGGCCGTGAAAAAATACTCGACCTTCGACTACACTACGACGGTTTTCGCCTTCATCGGGATCTCTCTGCCGAGTTTCTGGTTTGCCCTGATCGCGATAATCATCTTCAGTGTCAACCTGAAGTGGCTGCCAGTTTCGGGAATGGCAACCTACGGTGTCACGGGTTTTTGGAACATTTTCGTGGACAGGCTGAGATACCTCATCCTGCCGGCTGCGATTCTGGGGCTGGTTCAGGTGGCCTCCTGGGTTAGGTACATAAGAACCTCCCTGCTTGAAGTGCTGGACCAGGACTATGTCAGGACAGCCTACGCCAAGGGGGTTCCCGACAGGAAGGTAATAATAAAGCACGCTTTGAAGAACGCTATGATACCTATCATAACGATAATCGCGCTCGATATCCCCTACTTCTTCGGGGGAGCGCTGATAATCGAAACAGTTTTCTCCTGGCCGGGTATGGGCCGTCTCATGTACCAGGCCGTCATATCCAGCGACTACAACCTGGCAATAAGCTGCCTGATGTTTCTGGCGATAATAACCCTGATCTCTAACCTCATCGCCGATCTGCTCTACGTGTTGGTCGACCCGAGGATAAGAATGGGAAGAAAGGGGGCCTGAATATGCCGAAGCTATTTTATCGAAAGAAACTGGACGAACTCGAAGAAAAGGCCCGCCCGATACATATAAACAGCTACTGGCAGCTCGTATGGGTCAAGTTCAGAAGCCATAAGCTGGCCATGTTCGGAGCGGTCGTGCTTATAATAGTCGTGGCCTTCACCATCTTCGGCCCGCTATTCGTAGAGGTCGGCTACGAGGACATGGATTTCTCCTCCCTCTTCAAGCCGCCTCTGAGCCAGGGTCATCCGCTGGGAACAGACGAGCTTGGACACGATGTTCTCGTCAGGGTGATGTACGGCGGCCGGATCTCTCTCTTCGTCGGATTCGCCTCTTCGGTGATCACCACACTGGTCGGGACTCTGATCGGTCTGCTTTCCGGCTTCTACGGCGGCCTGATCGACAGGTTCCTCATGAGGTTCGTCGATGTTATGCTTTCGATTCCAATGTTTCCGATACTCCTCACTCTGACGCTCGTCTTCGGTTCGGGTATCATGAACATCATACTCGTTTTAACGGTCTTCGGCTGGATGGGTGTAGCACGGCTGGTCAGGGGACTTGTGCTTTCCATTAGAGAAACGGAATACGTGATGTCGGCCCGGGCAATGGGTGTGAGGAGCGCGAGAATAATACTCAGACATGTACTGCCAAACGTCATACCGATAGTGATCGTCTCGGCCACGCTGAACATGTCGTACGCAATCCTCTCGGAATCGTCGTTGAGCTACCTGGGACTTGGGATACAGCCTCCGATGCCCTCCTGGGGCAACATGCTCCAGAAGGCGATGAACTACATACTTGGAACGGCGACAGGTGCCAATCCCTGGTGGCTGACCTTCTTTCCGGGCTTTTTCATATTTCTGACCGTCCTGAGCGTGAACTTTCTGGGCGATGGACTTAGAGACGCACTCGATCCGAAATTCGTGAGTGAGAGCTGATGATTATGCAAGAGATACTAAAAGTTGAAAACCTAAAGATAACCTTCAAAACGCAACTGGGAAAGATAACACCGGTCGATGGAGTTTCGTTCGGACTTTCCGAAGGCGAGACGCTCGGCATAGTTGGCGAATCGGGCTGTGGCAAAACTATAACGGCCTTCTCGATAATAAAGCTCCTCCCCAAAAATGCCATACTCGGAGATGAAACGAAGATCTCCTTCAGGGGCAGGGATATCGCGACACTGGAGAAGTCCGATCTCCACAAGATCCGCGGTAAATCCATCTCGATGGTCTTTCAGGAGCCGATGACCTCTTTGAATCCCCTCTACACTATAGGCTGGCAGATCTCGGAGGTTTACAAGCTGCACGAGGGTCTGGATGACGAAGAGGCCATGGATAGGAGTATCGAGATGCTCCGACTCGTCGGCATACCGGAACCGGCCAAGCGGGTCAAAGAGTTCCCGCATCAACTCTCCGGCGGAATGAGACAGAGAGTGATGATAGCGATGGCACTGGCCTGCAGCCCGGCCCTTCTAATCGCCGACGAACCTACGACCGCGTTAGACGTGACTATACAGGCCCAGGTTCTCGAGCTCATGAACGATCTCAAGAACAAGCTCGACACGGCCACGATCATAATTACCCACGATCTTGGCGTGATAGCCGAGATGTGCGACAGGGTGCTGGTGATGTACGCCGGCCAGATCGTCGAGAGCGCCGACGTCTTCAGAATATTCGACAACCCCCTACACCCCTACACCAGGGGATTGATCCACTCGATACCCCGGATAGAGGTGGAGAAGCGCGATCAGAAGAGGCTCAACGTTATCACGGGCTATGTGCCTCACCCTTCTAAATTCCCGACAGGTTGCCGTTTCGAGCCGCGTTGCCCCATGGCGATGGAGAAGTGCAAGAAAGAGACGCCACAGATCTACAGCCCTGAGGAAGCCCACACGGTGCGCTGCTGGCTGGCCGAAGGGAGTGAGACAAATGGCTAACACCCCCATGGTGGAGATTCATCAATTGAAGAAGTGGTTTCCCATCAAGAGTGGCTTCAAAAAGAAATCAGACCTGAAGGCCGTCGATGGGGTCGATCTGCATATCTACAGGGGCGAAACGCTTGGGTTGGTCGGAGAATCGGGCTGCGGAAAGACTACCATCGGTCGGACGCTCATAAAGCTTTACCAGCCAACCGGAGGAAAGTTCATTTACAGGGGCAAGGGCGTCACTGGAGGATCGATCGATATCTTCTCGCTGAATGAGTCGCAGATGAGACCCTTCAGAAAGGAAATCCAGATGGTCTTCCAGGACCCATACGCTTCTCTGAATCCCAGGATAACCGTACAGGACATACTTTCGGAAGGTCTGCGCGTCCATTCGATCGGCAAAGGCCGGGATGAGCGAAAAGAGATGATCGCGGGGATACTCGAGAAGGTAGGACTGAGACCGGAATACATGTACCGCTACCCGCACGAGTTTTCCGGCGGCCAGAGACAGAGGATAGGCATCGCCCGTGCGATAGTTTTGAATCCCGAACTGGTGATTTGCGACGAACCGGTCTCGGCGCTGGACGTCTCCGTTCAGGCACAGGTAATAAACCTTCTTGAGGACCTGAAGCACGACTTCCAGCTTACATACCTCTTCATCGCCCACGATCTGGCGGTTGTGAAGCATATTTGCGACAGGATATCGGTTATGTACCTGGGTAAGATAGTGGAGACCGCCGAAACGGACGAGCTCTTCAGAAACCCTTTGCATCCTTACACACAGGGACTTTTGGCCTCGATACCGATCCCCAATCCCCACATGAGAAAGATCGGCAAGAGAGAACTCGTTAAGGGAGATATTCCCTCGCCGGTCGATCCACCGGATAATTGCCGATTCGTTAAAAGATGCCCAAAAGCCTTCGATAGATGCTTGAAAGAAGCGCCCCGGCTAACCGAAACGGGAAGCGGGCACTACGTCTCCTGTTTTCTGTACGAATGAAGCAATGCCGAGAGGGATCAGTTGAAGACGAAGATCCAGGAGAAGAGACTCTCGACGAGCTCACGATCGACGTGACGGAATTCGTAGTAGTCGTCGGGAGTCGACTTCTCTCTCTCTACCGGCATGAAGTAATGGTCCAGATTGGGAAAGAGCTGGAAGTAAACGTTTAGACTGGTCCAGAGAGAGTTCATGAAAGTCATATAATCATCGGTCGTCGATTCATAATCTGCCCCACCCTGAAGAATCAAAACCGGTATATTCAATTTCTTTATCGTTTCTATCGGATCAAGGGCATCTATTTCGTAGTAATAACCTGCCGTCGCTGCCAGAACAGGCGTTCCTGGAAGCAACTTTCCATCCAGGGCTTTCTGGAGGTAATCTATCAGAAGTTTCAGCTGCTGCCGTTCCCTGTCCGAATAGAAGAGCTCCGAGACATAATTCTGGCGGTCTATTATCACCTGCAATTCCCTTCTGGCCGATGTTCCCATAAGTACAATACCGTCTACATTCTCATTTCTAGCTGCCACGATTGGGGCTATCTTGCCACCCAATCCGTGACCAACAAGAAAGATAGAAGAGACGGCCGGCATCTTCGAGGCCATATTCACAGCATTCATCACGTCCTCAATAATTTCTGTCTCGATACTCGGCGAAGCTTGAGACAGTTTTTCTCCGAAGACGAAAGTCCTTTTGTCGTAACGCATTACAGCCACGCCGCGCGTAGCAAGTCCCCAGGCTATGTTTCTGAAGGGTTTGTTTGGTCCGATCGTCGAATCTCTGTCGAGGGCGCCCGAATCGTGTATGAGAATGACCAGGGGATATCTGTCCAGGTTCTTCGGCACGGTCAACACTCCCGGGAGTTTCCATCTGTCGCTCCCGATGGTTATCTCAAACTCGTCGAACCGGCTCGTATCTATGTAGTCGGGGATGGCGCCTGGTTGAAGAGTTGGTTGCACGACAAAAGCATCGACCTTCCCGAAATTATCGATCACTATGTTGAAATCTATGTAGCCCTTCTCGAATTGCGAATGAAAGATATAAACAGTGTATCCCCGGATCTCGCTTGTTTCGGTAGAGAAGATGAAGAGATAATTGCCATAATTTTCCCTGAGGCGCTCGAGCTCCTTCTGCATGTCGTCCACGGTGTAGTCTTTCCGCACTTTCACGCTCTGCATCTCGTTTGCCAGATAAAAGCTCCCCCGCAGGAACAGTTGAAGATACCTCTCGGCCAGAGCCTCAGACCTGGCGTATAGAAAAGTTGCCGAAACGCATAAAATCAAAATGGTCGGTACGATCCTTTTCAAGACAACGCTTCTCCCAAAATAGACTGAGAGGCAAATACACACCTCGATTAAATATTAAACCACACTGCACCGTCTTTACTATTAAGAGATAGAGGCAAGATTAACCTTCACAAATTCGGTCCAGGCTTGCAAGAAGGAAGCATCTTTGAAATGTTCCTAATTAAGAGATGAAAGGCATCTCACTCTTCTCAAAGGACACCGGGTAAGAGATGGCTCTATTATGCTTGGAACCTGCAACTTGAAACCACTCTCGATGGACGGACCCATAATCCGTGACTCGAAAGTTGATTGAATAGCTTGTATAATTAAACTGAGTCAATAAGTTGGAATAAAGATAACAACGATCGGTTTGTGGCTTTGATATCTTTGAATACACCCATCAAGACGGGGGAATATAAAAGCTTATTGTACCGGAACCGGCGCCGGGATCAAAGTCAACGGTCTATTGTGTATTGAGCGGTTGGATTTATATATTTAAGTGATTATAATTAATTGAAAGCATGCCTGTATTTGAAGGGAGATAGAGAAATGCCTAGAGGTGGAGGTTCGGGTAGCAGGAGCAGTGGTGGCTCTTCTTCGAGCAACAGGAGCAGCGGCGGGCGTAGCGGCGGTTCTTTTTCCAGCGGTAGATCTAGCAGTGGAAGTAGTTCCTCTTCCAGCAGTAGCAGGAAAAGCAGCGGCGGCTTCTTCAGCGGCGGAACCGGGAGCAGCTCGAGCAGTTCAAGCAACAAAGTCAGCAACAGAAAAATCGGCGTTCCCATTATCGGAGGACTCGGTACTTTCAGACGTGTCAGTAACAGCGGTGGAGGAGTCAATCAGAGCGTCGGAGGAGTCGGGAGTGGCTGTAGCGGTTGCAGTGGCTGCAGTTTTGTGGCGCTAGGAATAATCGTTGTAGCGGTGATTATAGTAATAGTTATCGTTTCTGCCCAGGGAGCGCCCAACATACAGACTGTCTCCAAGAACGAGATCACCAGATCGACGATCGTGAGAAAGCCCTTACCCGATGGCTCTGTGAAGGAAACCGCTTATTTCACAGACGAGTTAGGCTGGATCACCAATCAAAACCAGCTTCTTGAAGGAATGAAGCACTTCTACAAAAAGACTGGCGTACAGCCTTATCTTTATATAACCGATACGATATACGGTTCGCACTTTCCGTCCGAGGAGCAATTGAATGCATTCACTCATGAACTTTACGAAAGGCTTTTCACAGATGAAGCCCACTTATTGCTCGTATTCTTCGAATACGAGGAAAGATACATGGACAGATACGTTGCCGGAGTACAGGCCAAAACCGTAATCGATGAAGAGGCGGCCGATATTCTGCTCGATTATATCGATCGCTACTATTACGATACCGGCCTGACAGATGACGCTTTCTTCAGTAAAGCCTTCACGGATGCGGCCAACAGGATTATGACGGTTACCAAATCACCCTGGATAAGCGTACTGATAGTTTTCGGAATCGTAGTCGCTATTCTTATACTATTCGCCTGGTGGAGCCGGGTGAGAAGACAGAAATATCTCGAGGCCAAACAGACCGAAGAAATGCTCAAGGTACCGCTCGAAAAGTTCGGTGACAAAGAGGCCGAAGATCTTTCAAAAAAATACGAGGAAAACAATAGCAACGAAAAGTAACGTTTAGGCCAAAATGAGCAGATTTGTCTATGACGGTCAGGCTTAAACTAAAGGGAGGACAAAGAGGATGGGTATTTTGGAAAGATTCAACGACATTATCAAGTCGAACATCAATGCATTACTGGACAAGTTTGAAGATCCATCCAAGATGATCGACCAGTACATGCGGGAGATGATTGAAGATCTGGCCGAAGTAAAGAAAGGCACGGCCTCCGTTATGGCCGAAGAAACCCGCACCAAGCGTCTCGTTGACGAAAACGCGGCCGAAGTGGCGAAGTACGCCAACTACGCCAAAAGAGCTCTGATGTCCGGGAGCGAAGAAGATGCCCGTGTTTTCATCGCCAAAAAGCAGGAGCTTGAAGATGCCGGTGCCGGCCTTATGACGGCCTACGCGGCGGCCCACGAAAACGCTATAAAGATGCGTCAGATGCACGATAAGCTGGTAGAAAACATCGAAACTCTGAAGGCGCGGCGCGAGATGATAAAAGCCAAAGTCTCTGTGGCCAAGACTCAGAAGACGATCAACGAAGCGGCCTCAACTTCTGGAAGAACACAGGGAGCGATGGATGCCTTCAACAGAATGGAGGACAAGGCCCAGAAGATGCTGGACGAGGCAACCGCAATGGCCGAATTGAACAGCGAGCCCATCGACAAGGCAAAAGCCCTGGAAGAGAAATATGCCTCAAAGAGCTCTTTCTCAGTTGAAGAAGAACTGAATAGAATGAAGAGTGAACTCGAAAAGTAGCAGCAACCGATATTAACCCTACCAGGACCCCGCTCACTGAAAAATGTGCGGGGTCTTTTTCATTCTGTGAGATGCGAGATACTTTCATTTCAGGTGTCGCTTACGTCTCCGGATTCGATCTATCCTGAGCTATAATTCAAACGTTGAAATGTTTCTAAAGGGAAAAGGGGGAGAAATCATGAAGAGTAAAACGATACCGGCGTTCTTTCTGTTGCTCTTTCTTTCTTTTACGTGTATTTTCGCCACCAGGATCATGGTGATTCATAGCTACGACGAAGATTACGTGTGGTCGAGGGAGATGCTTGAAGGTATCAAGAGCGTTTTCGCCGACGAATCGATCGAATGGAAGGTCTTCTACATGGACACACGTCTTCAAACAAACGAAGAGTGGAAGATAAAAGCCGGAAAGATGGCCGCCAGGGAGGTCGAAGCTTTTCAACCCGATATAGTCATCGCCTGCGACGATAATGCGCAGGAGTATTTCGCGAAAGACTTCACCGCGCTCCCGCTAATTTACTGCGGTGTCAACCTCGATCCGGCAAGATATTCGTACCCGCGCAGCAACGCCACGGGTATCAGGGAAACCCTATTTTTGAAAGAGACGGTCGAGATGCTTCTCGATTTCTTTCCACAGGTCAGAGAGGTCCATTTCATCGGTGACGATAGCGAAACCGTCGCCGGTATGAGAGAACAGCTCGAGGCGACTTCCTTTGGCGATTTATCTACGAAAATACATACGGTCGGCAGTTTCAACGAATGGAAGGAAATTGTGAAAAGCTTATCCGGAGAAGGGAACGCCATAGTTATCCTTGCCGACAGGACACTCAAAGACGAACACGGAAGAACGGTAAGCACTGAATATGTTACCGAATGGACGGTTAAAAATACGGGTTTGGCAGTCTTTTCTGTTCTCGATTTTGTAGTGGCCGACGGCGCGATGGCCGGTGTTGTGAACTCCGCTTTCGAGGAAGGTAAACGGGCCGGGTTAATCGCCTTGAAAATACTCTCCGGACTTTCTCCCGATGAGATCCCACCCGAGAATTCCTCAAACGGCCGGTCGATGGTCAACATCGAGGCTCTTCTCTCGGCGGGTGTCGAACTGGATCCCTCCAGACTCGAAAAAGTCGATGACCTGATCTCGCAATCGTCGGTACCTCTCCAGACCGCTTTGAATCTGCTGGTAACTTCTTTCGAGGAGCGCGTCCACGGAATAATGACCTCACTGAGGGTGCTGGCAGGCTCTCCCGGAGTGATATCGGGAGAGTGGTCGAGGATGAAACCTCTCCTTAGCAGCTTCAACCAGGGCTATGAAGGACTGGCCATGTACGTGGAACCTGACGGGGGTTACTACACCGTCCAGAGGGACTGGACCGGCCTGAACCTTTCCGACAGGGGTTACTTTTCTGCGCTTCTGATGGGCGGAGAAGTTCTGGGATACCAGGTTTTGAGCAGATCTACCGGAAAACGTTCGGTCGTCTTCGCAACGCCTGTCCGTAAAGAGGACAATATATCCGGTTTTGTCGGTATTTCGGCCTTCTTCGATGAATGGAACTTCGAATTGATTTCGGATTTCAAACAACTGCCGGAAGTCCATTTCTACGCCTTCGACGAACAGAACACGCTGGCACTATCGGACGATACCTCCCTGCTTCTGGGCTCTCTGGAAGTTCCGGTTCCTGGAATTACCGAAAGGCTTGCAACTCTCGATAGAGATAGCGGCGACTTTCTCTTCACCGGTAATGACGTTCTCCATCTGGCGGCTTACAGGCGATCGCTGAAGACCGGCTGGACTTTCGTCATCGCACGGGAGCTACTGTCCACGACGAGAGATCCACGCCCCGAGCTCCTATTGAGTAAGGTGCAGAAGGAGATCCAGGAACATTTCAATAGACTCGACACTTCGCTTTCGAAAGGTGCCGAGGATATGAGAAAGATACTGAACGATGACGAAGAAGTTCGATCGTTGCTGAAGAGACTATACGAAGCGAACTCTGAAGTGGTCGATGTGTCTTACATAGACGGCGATTGTGTGCTGAGATTGATCCATCCTCGGGATTACAGTTACGTTGAAGGGGAATGGATAGGTGACCAGGAACAACTCATAAAACTTCATGAAACAGGCAGGCCGGTCCTGAGCGAGGGGTTTCTAGCCGTTGAAGGTTTCCAGGCCGTAGATCTAGAGTGGCCTGTTTTTGCGGAAGATGGCACTCTTGCAGGATCGTTGAGCTTCCTGATTAAGCCCGAAACCTTCCTGGCCCCGGTAATAATTCCCAACAATTTGGAACCCTACGAATTCTGGATAATGCAGCCCGATGGCACGATATTCTACGACCAGGACAGCCTGGAAGTCGGAAGAAACCTCTTCGAGGATGAACTATACGAATCTTTCGATACACTTGTCGAGTTGGGATATTCGATCTCTAAAAACGAGAGTGGTCAAGGTTATTACACTTTCTACTCGAGAGGTTTATCCAGCACTGTCAAAAAAGAAGTCTGGTGGAGTTCCATAGGACTTCACGGAACGCAGTGGAGGCTCATTTTGACCAAAATCATCAACCCGACCTCGGTATCTCAATAGCGTGTTGCAAATCTAGAACTCAGAACAACTTCTCCGCCGGAAAACCGATTGGCGAATAAAACATCGCCCTCAGTCTTCGCCTTCGGCTGAGTACAGTTGCGCATAATTGATCAAAGGTACTATGAATGGGAACCATAGATGGTTCCTGAGACTCTTCCATCTTTTAGATTCCTGTCTATACACCAAATCCTTCGGGGAATTCCTGGCACGCTTTTGCATAAATACCCTTGAGGGGCATTTGAAGCAGGAGAGAAAAGAACATTACAAATTGTAATAATTATAAAATAATACGATCATTTGAACTTATTGAATACGAAATTTATAGTAATCGACTAAGTGTATAATTAAATTGAAAACGATATAAGTACCATATGAGTCAATCACAGATAAAAAACACAGGAAATATAATGCGATAATTATATGTCAAACGATTTTATAAATAAACACAAAATGGAGGTAAATAATGAAGAAATTTCTGGTAATTCTGGTAATGGTAACTCTGTTAGGCGGATTCGTGTTCGCGCAGGATACAAATACTGACACTCAAACGATCACTGTCACGATGAACGAAATAGCGTTGCTGGCCGTAACGGGCGCGGCGGCATCTACAGGGTCCACAACGGCCGACGCCCCCGCTGTTGCTATCTCGGTGACTCAGCCCGAGCTGGCAGGTGCGGCTCCTGTAGTCACGGTTGTACAAGACCCTACATATCTCAGATACACATCCCTGAGATTTGGAGGCCTCGAGAGAAAGGTCACCACAACCTTCAGCACTCTTCCCGCGGGTTTCTCCATATCTCTGGCGGCAGGCACCACCGACTCTTCGGCAAAGGGTAACGTAGGGACCGGCGCCACGCTTGAGTTTGTAGGAACAACTCTAACTGGTGATCTCGTAACTTCTATAGGAGCTGGCCTGGCAAGAACTGGCATAGAGTCCAACGCCGGTCATCCCCTGACCTACACAGCCATGATCGATGAGACTGCACTTGCAAACCTTGGAGACGGCCTTGCGGACGGTGGTTTCTTGAACGCAGTAGATACAGTAATAACTGTCACGTTTACTCTGACGGATATCTGATCTGAAAGATGAGTCTTCTTCCCGGAACATATCTGGCATTGAAGCAGCGCAAAGCGCTGCTTCTCTGTCTTGGTGTTCTGATTTTCGCCGTTTCGACCGGTGCGGTCACGTTATCGGCCACGGGTAAAGTTACGGGCGATATCGCCTGGGAAATCATCGCGGTGTCTCCGGAATTGGCCGGGGATGGCCCTGTGCTTAATGCGTCTTCGCAGATGGTGAGTCCGGCAGATTCCACGAAGATAGTGGTGAACAGACCGGAAATCACTGGCGGTTACGGACAAGAAAGAAAGTACAGAGTAATCGTGACCCGTTCTTCCGGTATGAAGATATCGCTGAGGTTGTCAGAAATACCGGTAGCGTGGACTCCTTCGAATCAAAGCGGTTCTGTCACGCCACTCTACACAGGTTATCTCGAACTTTCAATGGCCGGGGTATCTTACGATTTCGTGGATATAGTCTTCAGACCTCGGGGAGAAATCGTGACCTTCTACATTCAGTATGCCTTAGACCCGGATGATCTCGACTTGATGGGTGGCACTTCAATTACTTTCACGGTAATCGATATGGGTAACCTATAATACCTTTGGTAGTGCTGTTGATTTGGAGCTGATTCATATGATTAAGAAAATCGTACTGTTAATTTTTATACTCGCATTTATATCCGTAAAGGCAGATATCCTTATAATAAACGGACTCACACATATTTTTCAGGCCTCTCCCGGACAGGTTTTGTCCGGAGTTATCGAGCTGCAAAACAACTCGATGGACCCGGCACGTGTTCGTATTTATCTGTCGGATTATTTTTTCTACCACACAGGTTCGACGGAATACCCCGAAGCCGGTAGCCTGCAGCGATCCAATGCGAACTGGATTGAGCTTCAGGCACCTGAAATAACCGTTCCGGGCAACGCGAACCTGACTTACAACTTTTCGGCGGTCGTTCCGTCCGATGAGAGCTTATCTGGAACTTACTGGGCAGTGATCATGGTCGAACCCACCGATGACTTCAAAGACGACGAAGTAGAGGGAATTACCGTCAGAACTAAGACACGCTACGCGATTCAGGTTGTCACCAACTTCGGGGAGCCTCAAGCCAAGAGCGTTGCGATTTTAGGAAGAAGTCTATCGAAAAATAACGGCCTTTACTCGCTGAACATGGATATTCAGAACACCGGAAACTGGTGGATGAGGCCGGAGCTTTCCGCGAGTGTCTTCAATCAATCCGGTGAAACTGTCGGAGAGTTCATGGGAAATTCGATGAGACTGTACCCAGGGACCTCCGGGCATTTCGTGGTTTCGTTCGTTGATTTGGCCCCGGGCGATTACAGGGTTCTGGCCCTGATAAGAGACGGTGAAGATGTATGGGGTGCCCAGTATTCGATGAAAATAGAGTGAATGGAGACCGGCCGATAAAACTACTTTTACCTCTTCTCTTTCTAATTCTCATACCGGCTTTTCTGATCGCTGCCGACTTTGAACTCATTCTTTCTACACCCCCTCCCGGCCAAGTCAGGCCTGGAGAGATAGTTACTCTGGCCGTGCTTGTGACCAACAACTCGCAAGATAGACTGAATCTCAGCGAAGAACTGCTGCTACCTTCAGAATGGAGAAATGTATTCGGGACCTCTTCTTTCGAGATCGAACCGGATTCCTTCGATATCAGGCTTTTGAGTTTTCTTGTACCGGCCAGAACGCTGGCCGGTGATTACCAGTTGAGTTACAGGGTCAAAAGCGACGATGGAAGGGTATCCGGGTTGAACTTCACAGTGAAGGTCGCGTCGAATGTGGCGATAAGGGTTGAGCTTATCGACGGTCCCTCGTATGTTCGGGCCGGCGAGGGGTACTCGCTGGTTTTTTTGATCACCAACAATGGCAATATTCCCGTAGCGCTTAATTTGAGAGTGAACGATAACCTGTCGTACGCTTTGAAATCAAGCGTATCCAAACTCGAGCTTGAACCGGCCCGATCGGGAAGGGTAACGGTAGAAGTCAAAACATCCAGAACGCTTCTGGAACAGAACAATCACATCGTAATTCTCATAGCCGGCATAGAGTCGGGAGATGGCGGAAGCGTTTCGGGCCGTTCCTCGGTCTTGCTGCTTCCACCGATCGACTCTCTGGCCAGCAGGTTCAGGTTGCTTCCAGCCAGAGTATCGATAACCACAGGTTACTCGCAGAGCTTCTTTCTGGCAGCCGGTCTAAGGATGGAAGGCTTTTTAAACGACGAAAAGACTAGAAGCGTGTCGTTGAATACTTCCATCCCTGTGACCGGTGCCAACAGGGACAACAGATTCGAGGCGGATCTGCGGTACAGAGGAGAAATCCTTGAAGCCGGTTATGGAAGCCTCCCGGCGGCAGGACAGGCATCGACACCAGTCGGCACTTCCACAAGAGGCTTCGATCTCCAGTTGAAACTCGATTCATTAAAACTCGGGATGATAGTTTCGAACAACCTGTCCAGGTACGGTCTTTTTATCGACTGGAGACCTACTCAAGAGCTGCTGGCGAGCTTTGCCTTCGACAGGAATCTCGACTCCTCCGGTCCTTCTTACGCGTCCGTGGTTCTCGAATCCGATGAGAAGCCCGTCGGTGCAAGGTCGGTTTTGCGTGTCCCCTTTGTCGAGGGTAAATTCGATGGTATCCTGCTGGATTACACTTTTGTCAGTCGTCTCGAAAGTTGGCAGCTAAGATCTTCGATAGGTTACTCCAAAAGGCTTACCGGCCCATCGAACAATGAGCTACTCAAGCTAGATGTAGGTGCCACATGGAGCAGGAAGGACTCTTTACGGGTCTCCCTCGAAGGGACGGTACAGAGAAACAATCCCTTCGATTTTATGTTGCCCGGAGTATTGAGCGGTTATTCTTTGCGTGCTCGCGTGGATCTTCCAGCGATGTCGGGTTTGAGAGTTAGCCTGGGAGCTCACTACGTCTCAAGCGGTACGAGGAATCCCGCCTCAACAGTCAGGAACTACGGTGGTAACCTCTCGCTGGCCTACTCTATTTCGATTTTGAATGTTTATGGCTCTCTGTCTGGACAGGCAAGCCAGATAGGCGGCCTTTTGAAATCGACGCTGCAATTGGACATTTACGGATCCTACAGGTTCTCCGATCTGGCGTATCTATCGGCGAGAATAACGCTGAAAAATTATGTGGGAGAGTGGTTCGAAACGACAGCGGCGCTCTCGGGTTCTTATATATTCGAAAGCGGCACCAGAGTGAACTTATCGCTGGGGTATGCGATGAAGGACCTTACTCCTTCAAATATCAGCGTCGGTGTTGCGCTTTCTAAATCCTTCGTGGATGGAGGTAACTTCATGGCATCCGCGGCGGTGTCTATCGCCGAACGGGACAGCTGGAAGCCGGCGTTTGAATTCAAGGCCGGTTATTCCTTTCCGTTCTCGCTTCCCGTATGGCCCAGAAACGATCTGGCTTCTCTATCTGGAAAGGTGGTAGTTATCGAAGACGGGAAAGAAAGACCGATCGTGGGGGTTGTTGTAAGGCTCAACAACCTGGTCGCCATCACTGGCAAGGAAGGTGAGTTTGCCTTCAAAGGTATAAGGCCGGGGACTTACTATGTGGAAATAGATGGCCAGTCAATTGAGAGGGGACTGGTAAGCGTCGATAAGCTGCCGCTTAAGCTTGAACTGAAAGCCGACGAAGAGTCCGGGATATCGTTGGGCTTTCTTAAGTCTTCGACCTTGAGGGTAAGAGTAATAAACGAGGAAAAGGAGCCCGTCAATCTGGGCGGGATATATTTCACGTTGAGTAATGGCGAAGAAAACTTCAGATTGAGCACCAGGGAGAACGGCGAGATCTCGGTTCCAAACCTTAGGCCGGGAAAATGGACTCTGCGTATCGACGGCGATACTCTGCCCAGGGGTTTTGTGATAGATAATCAAACCGCCGAACTCGAACTGAAATCGGGAAGTGAAACCACGATCGACTTCAAAATGAGGAAGAAGAGCGAACAGATAATCATAATAGATTCCGGTGTACTCTGATCACTCCTCGGCGAGTGTGAAGAGCACATCTATAGTTACGGTACCGCTTCCAAGGTTGTCCGCCGACAGTATATCGATATCATAGAAAACACTGGCACCATCGGTCTCTTCCGTTCCCGTCCAGCCGTTGCCTATATCTGCGATAACCGGCTGCGGTATCGAGCTGAGAGAGATCCTTCCCGTGGATACTCCCAGTTTTCCAGTTCCCTTTTCAGGCGCCGCCACGGTTATTCCTATTTCAACATAGTCGAGGATCGACGTATCTACCAGCGAAGCCGTTATCTTTCTTGACCTGCCCTGCTCGATGAGCGAGGTGTATCTTATATTCCCGCCTTCTATGTTTTCAAAATGCAAAGGTGCACCGGGGACTATCTCCTGGGGGATTTCGAAGACCACCGTCAGGAGAGATACATCCAGTAATGCCACTGGCTGCACAACTATTCTAAGCTCCTGGGTAGATGTGTTCTGTACTCCAAAAGCTGTCGAAGATAAAATAAAAGCCAGCAAGACTGCTAAAATCACTCTTTTCATCTATTTCATCCCCTCATAAATGAGCTTCTCGAACATATTTTACCATTAAAACCGATAAAAATAATCTATGGATTATATTATTATATTAAATCATATGATTGAATAAGAAAGATCAACAGGAGCCACAGTGGGTGGTGGATAGTGAGTAGTGGTTAGTGAATGGTGTGTTGTGGGTAAGAATCGAGAAAGAGCGTCAAGAGTTAACCAGGAGCCGTTATCCGTCGTCCGTCCACCGCCCTCCGAGAAGAGCAAGAGCGGGATGCCGGATCGCGATCCGGCATGACGGGAAGGGAGTAAGACTGTCATCCCGTAGTGATCCTATCACGAGAAGACGAGAGCGAAAAACACGAGAGAAAGAACGTTGAGAGTCCGCTTCACTCACGAGAAGGCGTCTCGCTCTCTCTACTTCTCTCTCTTACTCTCTCATTCTCTCTTTTCCTCTCTCTTCCTCTCCTCTGACCTCTGTTTTACCAGGAACCTGGACGCGAAAGCCTTGAGTTATGGGGTCATATTTCGCAGCAATTTCTTCATCATCTTCGAAAATCCGTTTTCATCGTTCGATACAGTTGTTACAGTCGCGATTCTCCGCACTTCTTCGGAACCGTTAGACATGGCCACGGAAAGACCGGCCGCTTTAAGCATTTCGATATCGTTGTCACTATCTCCAAAGGCTACGGCGTTTTCGGGCGCTATACCTTCTCTTTCGCATATTTCAATCAATCCACGACCTTTGTCAACGTTCGAGCGCGTGACATCCAGGTAGATTCCTCCGGATCTGGTGAAACTGACCTCTGGAAACTGCCCGGCGAGCTTCTCCCTCAAAGAGGGAAGATAGCCGGGTTCTGAGAGTACGACCAGCTTGATCGGCGGGTTCTCCTGGAGATATACAGCAAGATCTCCAACGATCATCGGCTCTAAGCCGGTATGTATTGCATACCTTTCCGCCGTAGGGGTCAGTTTCGAAAAGACCAGCTCGCCATCCACATAAGCGTGAATATGAATATTGATCTCACTTACAGTCCTGACTATTTGCGAAGCCGTTACGGAGTCTAGCTTAGTTCTGGAAATCACCTCTCCCCTCAGGGTAACTTCAGAACCGTTGAAGGCAATGGCGTTGAAATTATGTTCATCGAGTCCGGCGAAGAGGTTTCTGATCGATCCGGTCGATCTACCGCTGGCAAAAACCATTAAAATGCCCCGGTTCACGATCTCCTGGATCGCCTTCAGGTTCTCACCGGACAATCTCTCTTCGCTGTCTAGAAGCGTGCCGTCTATATCACTGAAAACGGCCCGCACGTCTTTTAACTTCCACTTCTCCGGCTCTTTCATGGAGGTCATCCTTTCATCCCGGAATTGGCGAAGCTCTGAACGAAAAGCTTCTGAAATATAGTGAACGCGATCAAAAGAGGCCCTATGACTATCAGAGTCGCTGCCATGAGCAAACTCCATTCGGCCCCTCCCTCGGCCTGCTGGGCGAAGATCGTCAGACCTACCGTCAGGGTTCTCGATCTGGACGTTTCGGTAACCAGGAGCGGCCAGAGAAATTCATTCCAGTGATATGTGACGCTAATTATCGAAAAGGCTATCAGCGAAGGCCGGACGATCGGCAGAAAGACGTGCCAGATCAACTGAAAGGTGTTGCAGCCGTCGAGTTTGCCGGCATCCTCCAGCGATTCCGGAACGCTTTTGAAAGCCTGCCTCATCAAAAAGGTGCCCATGGCCGAGGCGAAATATGGGAGCATGACCCCCAGCCTTGTATCGATCAATCCCATCTGGCTTATGGTCAGGTAGTTTGGAAGAATCGTGCTCTGCGGGGTGATCATAAGTTGAGTGAGGAAGAGTATGAAAAAGAAATCCCGCCCGGGAAACTGGAGCCTCGCGAAGGCGTAGGCCGCCATCGTTATCGTAACGAGCTGTATGGCCAACAGTCCGAAAGAGGTTATTATGGTGTTCAGATAGTAACTCGCGAACGGCGCGTATGACCAGGCGTTTGTGAAATTGTCGAAATTGAGACTGCCCGGCAAAAAGTTGAACGGGTTGGAGAAGATCTCGGTTTTCGTTTTGAAAGCGGTAGTCGTCAACCATATTAGAGGCATTAGAATCATGAGCGAAAAGATCACCAGTACGAAATAGACTGTTGCTTTCGATACCAGATTCCCCCACTTCATACGATCACCTCTCGTAGTGGACGAAGTGTTGCAGTCCGAAGTAGTAAATGAAGGTGAAGCCCAGCAGAATCGAGAAGAGAACCACAGACGCGCTGCTGGCTAATCCAGTGTCCCAATAAACAAATCCATTTTGATAGATATAATAGAGCAAGACGTTGGTGGTGTTGTAAGGTCCTCCTCTGGTCATGACATATACCTGATCTACGGATTGAAACGAGTTTATGATCGCCATCAAAGTTACGAAAAAAGTAGTCGGAGAGAGCAGTGGCAGGGTAATCTTTCTCAACTTCTGCCAGGCGTTGGCTCCTTCAAGCACCGCCGCTTCATACAGACTTTCATCGATTGACTGAAGCCCAGATAGAAAGAGCAACATATAATAGCCGGCGAATTTCCAGATAGAAACAAGGATGATCGAGAGCATCGCGTAAGGAGTGGTATTCAACCAGTCGATGTTCGACGAAAGACCAAAAAGGTTCAAAACTTTGTTCAGCAATCCATAGGACTGGCTGAAAAGAAAGATCCACACCATCGAGGCGGCTGCTATTGGAATCATAGTGGGGTAGAAGATAGAAAACCGGAAAGCCCCTCGAAGCTTCAGACGTTTGTTCAGGAGTATCGCGAAAACCAACCCGAGAAGTATTGCCGGTATGACGCTTCCGAGTGAGTAAACGAGATTGTTTTGCATTACCTGCTTGAAGAGACGGCTTCCAAACATGTATTCGTAGTTGGCCAGACCGACGAACTTCGTGACTCCTCCCGCCATTTTCTGAAAGAGGCTCAACCATACGGAGCGAACCACCGGATAGTAAGTGAATACTATTAGAAATACGAAGCTTGGAAGAATAAGCAAATAACCGAGTAAATAAGTTCTCCACTTACGGGACAATCTCATTCTCTCACCCCCGATTCAAAAAAGGAAAGGAGGAGCAAGTTTCGCGCTCCTCCTTCCACGCTTCTTATCTGTAAGGTCTCAGAACTCTTTCGGCTTCGGCCTGAGCCGTGTTCAGAGCATCTTTCGCGCTTATCATTCCGGCGATTGCCCCCTCCAGTGCATCAGTCATGAAGCGGGAGATCTGTCTTGCCGCGTGAGTTGCCGGCGGTTCACCGACCAGAACGAACTGGAGCTGTTCTCTCGCGACTATCGCGAAGGGAAATCCTTCGACGTATGCTTTCATTTCAGGAACATCGAAGGCATCCTCTCTTACGGCCACGTACCCTGTCTTCATGCTCCAGGTTGCAGCCTGTTCAGGAAGCGTCATCCATTTAATGAATTCCCACGCCGCCTTCTGGCGTTCTGCCGGTATTCCCGCCATTATTACAAGCTGCCCACCACCCGTCGGAACGGCCCTTCTGACGTTCTCGGGAAGATAGGCCACACCCCAGTCGAAGGTCGCGCTGTCCCTGACAAAAGTTAGACTGCCCGTAGAGTTGTACATCATGGCCGTAGTGCCGGCGACAAAATCGGCAGAAGAGTCTCCGAAGAGTCTTCTGGCAGGCATAAGACCTTCAGCAACTAGAGATCTCATGAACTCGAGAGCCCCGATCGCTTCTGGGCTGTTGAGATAGGTTTCCGTTCCGGCCTGATTGTTCACGAGTCCGCCATTTTGCATTATGAAGGCCGAGAGCAACCACTGATCTATCGGGATTTCCACTCCCCAGCGCACGGTGTTCCCGCCTTCCTTTTTCGCGAGTTTTGTCGCGTATTCTTTCAGTTCCGTCCATGTCGAAGGCGGTCTGTCGGGATCGAGGCCGGCCTCTCTGAACATGTCCTTGTTGTAGTAGAAGATCGGAGTGCTTTTCTGGAATGGTATCGCGTAAAGCTCTCCGGCGACGTCACAGTCCTCCAGAAAGGCCTGGAAGTAGGGTTCGAGGAAGGTCTCTCCTCCTTCGGCTTCGATAAACGATTCGAGAGAGATGATGATCTTCTCATCGGCCGCGGTCCATATGTCGGCGGCGGTGAGGAGAGCCACATCCGGCGGGTTCCCGGCCTTTGACGCCGTCAGAGCCCTCTGGAGAGTTTCCGGATAACCACCGGAGTATATCGGTTCGACGATGATATCCGGGTGGGTACTGTTGAACTTGTCGGCCAGCTCTCCCATGTACCTGGCCAGCGGACCGGCGACACCCACAGGGAAGTAGAATCTAAGAATTACCGGATCGGCTGCGATCAACGATGTTGCAAACACTGCAAAAACAACTAGAGCAATTACAAAGAACTTACGCATGCATTTCCCCTCCTTTTCTCTGGTTGATTCCTATAAAGAACTGCACGTGCTGTTCCAGAAGAACTTCCCCAGGATTCTTCGAGGATTCAAGCTTCGTATGGTCAGTTCCAGACGACCGTTTTCTGAAATAAAAACCTGCGCAAACATTCCGGGGGCGCCGCTCTTCTCCGGCCACGCTTCCGTAAAAGACGGTACTGAGATATACGGTATTCGATTGCACTCGTACAGGCCTAACCAGTGTACATGCCCGTTGATATAAGCCAGGACATTCTTTCCTCTACCAACCGTCTCCCTTACTTTTTCTCTGTTCTCCACGAAGGCCAGTTGCGGAAACTGAACGAAGTGAGGGTTGTCTCTTATCTCCTGATCGTCGGCGGGATGGTGGGCAAAGATTATTTTCGACAGATCGTCGGAATTCAGTTCGCGTTCAAGCCACTTCAGCTGTTCATTAGAGACACTTCCGCCGACCCCTTCTATAACCGGCTCTTCCGTATCCAGAAATATCAGCTTGTAACCCTTCACGAAAGCAACTCTATTTTCGACCGGCTGTCCGTAGATTTCCCTGTTCTCTTCCTTTGTGAGGTAGTGTATGTCATGATTTCCCAGGATCGGATAATAAGGTACCGATAGAGAGTTCATTATGCGGGCGAATTTCAGCGCGTTTTCACGGTCTTTTTCGTAGTTTAGGTTGTTCACTCTGTCGCCGAGTTCGACCAGAAAATCCATGTCAGGTGTGCCATTTATCTCTTCCACGAACCGCTTCATCAGGCCGGGTGTCTCTTCGCCCGGTCTCGTAGAATTGCTTGGACCCATGTGCACGTCACCTACAAGAGTAAAACTCAACTGTTGCCGATGCGAAATGGAAAGCGATGCCATTTATGGTCTCCTCCTTTATATAACTCCAAGCATACTTTCGATAGATCTTTCAAACGCCACGGTGTTCCAGCGAATTGGACTCGATTGAACCGACCTGCCTCATCTTTTCCCTTATGGCGACGGCAAGCGCCCCGATAAGGCCCGAGCGGGAGCCATAATGATTCTTCACAACCTCCGTCGAAATGAAGAGTCCCGGCAGGGCTTGCCTGGTGACCTCTTCGCGTATTATTGGCTCTACTACTGACCAGGCCTCGGTTATGAAGCCTCCGATAACCACGTAATTCGGGCTAAGAAAATTTATAACGTTCCCGATCCCGACACTCAGATTTCTCGCCATTTGCTGTACGGCCTTAATGGCCGGTTCTTCTCCACGAGAGGCCATCTGCGCTATCTTTATGGCCATGTCCCTTATACTTTTGGTTGGAAGGCTGAGTTTGTCCAGCTGATCCACATAGCTCTCCACAAGCTTCTTGTCGGATACGTAAGCCTCAAGACAGCCTCTTCTACCGCAGGTACATGTATTGCCGTTAATATCAACGGTGGTATGACCGATCTCTCCGGTGCTTATGCCGTCGTTTTTCAGAATCTCTCCGTTGAGCATCACCGCGCCGCCGATACCTTCTATAACATTCACGAATACTATCAGACCATCCCTGGGATATAACTCCTCGTGAAACCATGTCTCCGCGATCAGGGAGGCTGCCGAACGGCTTTCCCAGAAGACCGGCGCCGGAAAACCTACTATGTACCGCTCCAGTTCAATTTGCGGCCAATGCATATGACTTGGAAATTTCAGCACTCCATTTTTCGTATCTACGACACCGTAAAGACTTACGCCTATCGCCGATATCCTCCCGTAAAAGTCATCTTTGTGAAAGACTCTGTTTGCTCTTTCGCTCAACACGCCGAAATACTCTTCTGGAGAGAGTCTCCTGTCGAAACGATATACATCCTCTGTGACGATCTCGCCCAGTATGTTAGACACTGCTATCTGAAAATAGTCCCAGTGAAGATCAATCCCCGCAAAAAGCTTGCTTTCCCCATCCAGACTCAGTAGGACTGGTTTTCGACCACCCCTGCCTTTTTTCGAGTCGCCCACCATTAGCTCCTTAAGAAATTTCTCCTCGATCAGCTCTCCGGTAAGAGCCGACACGGTTGCCCGGGTGAGTCCCGAAAGTCTCGAAAGATCCGCTCTCGAAATCGCCCCTTTCCTTCTCACAAGATCCAGAACGAAGCGTTTATTCGTGGCTTTTACTTCATTCAGATTGGCCAACTCACCACCACCAATTGTTTGTTTGGTTATTGACTAAACAAATAATAACTCATATCTTTGGTTAGTCCCAAGTATGCGCCGGTCCGTTCTTTTAGATCTACAGTTAACTATACGCGATTAAGATCGATTATTGTAAGTTGTCGCGCCGAAGCTGTTTCCTCCTATAAAACACTATCTCAATTTGATTTGTGATACTTACTTTCATATATCCTTCAGAATATCTCAAGAATAATTCTGTTATCATACTTTTGAGGTGATGAGATGTACAAAGTTATTTCTAGAGAGGCTATTGCTCCAGATACATTCGATATCTGGCTTGAACATCCCAATATCCACAAAAGGGCAAAACCAGGACAGTTCCTTATTTTAAGGCTAGACGAGTTCAGTGAGAGAATACCCTTAACTATCGTATCGACAGCCGAAGGGAGAGTAAGAGTCATTATAAAGGCCATCGGGAAGAGCACGTATAAGCTCTGTGCCGTCAAGCCCGGAGACACGATCGCCGACATAGTGGGGCCCCTCGGTAACCCGAGTGAGATAGATCGCTTCGGGACTGTTTGTGTAATCGGAGGAGGAGTTGGAATAGCGCCGCTCTTTCCAATCGCCAGGGCGCTTAAGGAGGCAGGAAACAGGGTGGTGGGTATCCTCGGAGCCGCGAAAAAAGAACTGCTGATCATGAAAGATGAATTCCTTCCTTATCTGGATGAGCTTTACATCACTACCGATGACGGTTCGGAAGGAATCAAAGGTAATGTCACAGTCGCTTTGCAGGAAGTCTTGAAAAAAGAGAAAGTCGAATTTATCTGGGCTATTGGACCCATGGTAATGATGAAATTCGTATCGCTCATGGCGGCCGAAAATGATATCCTGTGCTGGGTATCGCTCAACCCGATAATGGTCGACGGCACAGGCATGTGCGGAGCATGCAGAGCGGAAGTGGGGGAAGAGGTCAAGTTCGCCTGCGTACACGGGCCGGAGTTCGACGGAAGAAAGGTCAAATGGGACGAGCTGATCAAAAGGCAGTACCAGTACAGAGAAGAAGAGAAACAGGCCATGGAAGATTATGTGAAAGAAATGGGTGGTAAGAATGCCTGAAAAAAATAAGACTAAGATGAGAGAGCTCGATCCTATCGAAAGGATCGGATGCTTCGAAGAAGTGGCACTGGGATACAGTAGAGAAGAGGCTTTGAAGGAAGCCGCCAGATGCCTTCAGTGCAAGAACCAACCTTGTGTTGATGGCTGTCCGGTTGGAATAAACATTCCGGGTTTCATAAAGGCACTCAGAGAAGAAAGGTATAAAGATAGCACCGTGATACTCAAGGGTGACAACAACCTTCCGGCGGTCTGCGGAAGGGTCTGTCCTCAGGAGAAACAGTGTGAGGCAAGGTGTATTCTCGGAAGGGTACCCGGAGGCGATGCTGTTGCCATCGGAAGACTGGAGAGATATGTCGCCGACCTGGAGATACCTATTGAAAGCGTTGTCAAACCACCGGTTCACAAAAAAGTCGCAGTCATAGGCGCCGGTCCGGCCGGATTGACCGTTGCGGCCGATCTGGCAAAAGAAGGAGTTTCAGTAACCGTGTTCGAAGCCTTTCACACCGCCGGTGGCGTTCTTGTGTACGGAATTCCCGAGTTCAGGCTTCCAAAAGAGATAGTTTCGAACGAGGTGCAATTTGTAAAGGAAATGGGTGTTGAGTTCAAATTCAACGAAATTGTGGGACGAACCGTTCCCTTCGAAGAACTCTTGAGTGATTACGATGCGGTTTTCATAGGAATCGGGGCCGGTGCGCCTAGATTCATGGGAATACCCGGAACGAATTTGAACAATATATTTTCGGCCTCGGAGTTCCTCACAAGAGTCAATCTGATGAAAGCCTACCTCTTTCCGAAGTACGATACTCCGGTTAAGATAAAGGATCGTGTAGCGGTGATAGGCGCCGGTAACGTTACGATGGATGCCGCAAGGACGGCGAAAAGACTCGGTGCCAAGGATGTCCATATTGTTTACAGGCGGAGCGAGGAAGAGATGCCCGCGAGGCTTGAAGAGTACCATCACGCCATGGAAGAAGGGATCAAGCTCCACTGTCTGACTCTGCCTGTGGAGTATTTGGGAGACTCGAACAACAACGTTATAGCCATGAAGTGCGTGAAAATGATTCTGGGAGAACCCGATTCGTCCGGCAGAAGGCGTCCCGTGCAGCTGGAAAATTCCGAGTTCACCATGGAAGTAGATATGGTAATCGAGGCGATCGGTCAGACACCCAACGCGGTCCTCAAAGCAGGCTTCCCCTCTGTCCAGCTCAACAAATGGGGATCCATACAGGCAGACGAGGAAACCGGCAGAACCAACTTCCCGAACGTCTTCGCCGGGGGAGATATAGTAACCGGAGCCGCGACCGTTATCGAAGCCATGGGTGCGGGAAAGAGATCCGCCAAGGCTATACTGGAGTACCTGGCCGGCGCCTGAGCCAGGAGTATCATTAGAAGCTGAGTACTTCCATACATATGTGAAGTAGTCGTTCATACGATAGAAAAATATTAGCGGTACGATTTATCGTTTCCTCTCGAAGGAGATACTTTCTTCGTAACCATTTTTTTGATTACACATCCCTAACTTTTGTAAATACAGACTTACAGACTGGAGTGCTCCGGCACTCCAGTGATGTCGGGAGGCATATATGGCAGATGCAAGAGAAACAAACGCGGTAAAGGCGCTCCAGGCGACGGCAAATCCTTCGCCACTCGGGTTGTTTGGACTGGCTATCGTGACTCTGGTAGCTTCGACTCAAAAGCTCGGAATAACGGAAGGAACTGTGAACATAATTCCATGGGCGATTTTTCTTGGCGCGGCGGCCCAGCTTCTGGCAGGCTTCATGGATTATAGGTTGAACAACACTTTCGGAGCCACCGCATTCTCCGGGTACGGTTTCTTCTGGCTTGGAGTTGCCATGACCTGGATGATGGGAAACGGCATTATCGCCATGAATCCAGCAGCGGTTGTGGACACGTCTCAACTTGCCTTTGCCTTCCTTGGATATTTGATCTTCACCCTCTATATGACATTGGGGGCTATGGGTACCAGTAAGGTACTCTTCGTAATCTTCTTTCTAATCGACATCCTCTTCCTGGGCTTATTTGTTAGTACTCTGGGTGTCGGCGGAGTTTTCTGGAAATATCTCGCCGGTTGTGCAGAGATGGGCATAGCGATCTTTTCATTCTATGGTTCGGCGGCTAACTTGCTGAACACTCATTACGGAAAGACGGTGCTTCCTGCCGGCAAAGCGTTTGGTCCGTGGGCGATGAAATAGAAAGATAGATTGAAACTTCACAGGTGGTATGTGTCTTTGCACCGTTCACCGGTTCGCACCGTATCGGATACGGTGCTATAATTTTCCGGGCAGGGTACTGTAAGAGCGGCACCCGGGCGGTGGGAGTTAATAGAATGGCCGGAAATTCGAAGAGAGTATATTCGGAAAAGTCGAAATCGATACTTCTTATGTTGATCGCCTCAGCGCTCTGGAGTACCGGAGGGTTATTCATAAAGAACGTTAACGCGCACCCTCTTGCTATAGCCGGTGTGAGAAGCGCCATAGCTGCAGTGGTAATCTTTGCCGCGAACAGAAAGCCCAAATTCAACTGGTCGCTTCCCCAGATCGGGGCGGCGCTTTCGTATGTCGGTCTGGTCTTTCTCTTCGTGAGCGCGACCAAGCTAACTACCTCGGCCAACGCAATCCTTCTTCAGTTCACATCTCCGATCTATGTTGCGATACTGGGTGCCTGGATTCTCAAAGAGAGGGTGAAGCTCTTCGACTGGATAACCATTTCGATCGTCTTCGGAGGTATGGTCCTCTTCTTCCTCGACAAACTCGATCCAAGAGGAGTGCTAGGCAACTTACTCGCCATAGGCAGTGGCGTTTGCTTCGCCCTTTTAACGGTCTTTATGAGAATGCAGAAAGATGGCTCGCCTATGGAGTCGATTCTACTGGGCAATCTGTTGACGGCCGTTATAGGGATACCCTTCATCGCTTTCGGAGTACCGGATGCCTTCGACTGGCTAATTCTTTTAGTTATGGGGATTTTGCAGCTGGGTATTCCTTACGTACTCTATTCGAGAGCCATAAAACACGTAACGGCGCTTGAATCGGTTCTAATCTCGGGCATAGAGCCGATATTGAACCCGTTCTGGGTCTTTCTTCTCATCGGCGAGGTCCCGGGTCCGCTGGCTCTGGTGGGCGGCTGTATAGTCTTCGTGATAGTCACGGTGCGCTGTATAATCTCCGCCTTTCCTCCGTCAGGTTCGAGAAAGGCCATCATGGTGACTATCAGTAAAGACTCAACGGACCCGTCCCGAAAAGACGTTCGATGACATCTTTTACGGTGGTTATTTCCTTTATTCTGTAACCCTCGGTTCCTGAAAAGGCGAAACCGTTTTCCAGGTCGCCCCTGCACGCGTTCATTAGAGCTTGCGCGATACAGTAGGGGGTCTCTCTAAAGTTGCAGGTCTTTATGCAATGATAGACACATTTGAAGGGCTTCTTGTTTCCGGCCTCCACATCGACTAAGAATTTATTCCTGATCGCTCTTCCGGGCATACCGACGGGACTTTTGATTATAACGATATCCTCTTTTTTAGCCTCTATCAGAGCCTGTTTGAATCTAATATCGGCATCGCACTCCTGTGTCCCGATGAAGGCCGTTCCGACCTGTACGCCCGAGGCTCCAAGTTCGAACATCTCCTGAACGTCTTTGCGTTCGAATATGCCACCCGCGGCTATGACGGGTACATCCTTTCCGTACTCGCGCTTTATCTCTTCTGTCAGTTGACGTACCTGCGGGATGGTACTGGAAAGCGAAAACTCCTGTGATTGCAGGTCTTCAATCCTGTAGCCTAAATGTCCGCCAGCCTTCGGCCCTTCTACGATAAAAGCGTCTGGAATGTAGCGGAATTTTCCGAACCATCTCTTCAGGATCACCTTCGCCGATTTAAGAGAAGAGACTATCGGTATTATAGCCGTTTTCGAACCTTCTTCCAGATAAGAAGGCAGGTCCAGAGGCAAACCGGCACCGGAGATTATCATGTCTATCTTCTCCCTTAAAGCTGTTACGACCATATCCTGGTAATTGGTCAGGGCGACCATTATATTCACGCCGAGAAGCCCGTCGGTTTTACTACGAGCTTTCCTTATCACATTTTTCAATCCTTCTATACTGGCCTGTTTGAAGTTTCTAGCGTACCCTTCTATCGTCATACCGATCCCCGCGGTACCGATAGTACCCACGCCTCCGGCGGAAGCGACCGCCGCAGAGAGACCGTCAAGAGAAATGCCTACGGCCATTCCCCCCTGTATCAGCGGTAGTGCCGGTTCGTGACTCTTTATTTTCAAGATGCCTATATCTCTCACCCCTTCCGGTCCAGATAAGATTGGATTATAAATTCTAACTGTAAAACATCCCTGAGGGGTTAGCGCGATGTCAGTTTCCCGTTTCGATTGCTCAGAAAAGGCGGTAATCTCTAAAGATACAAATTCTGTTTTCGGGGATATATGTGACGTAGGAACCTACGAGGTAATGTACCATATTGCTATTGTAAGTGATCTTGTGGAAAACTTCTTCATCATTGAGATAGCATTTTGCTCCGGTACTTAAAACAGTTGCATCTGGTGATATTTCGCGCACCAGCTCTACATCCACATGTGAAGGATCACATATCACTGTAATATAAACATCTCCGCTTTTCTTTATCACCAGATACAATTGGTACTTATCGGTCGCATTTTCGACGAGATCTTTCAGGCTTTTGATACTTTGGAAGTATTTTGGCCCTTCGATCATTAGCTTTTCCTCAGCTGCCATCATTATGGCTTTCATGTCTCGTGCTACTGTTGTCGCTTTCGTCTTTCTGAGAATGCTGGCGGACACGATCGTCGCGACCGAAATCAACGAGGCAATTATCACGACTACCATCAAAAGCTCGACAAGTGAAAAACCCTTCTTCATGCTAAACCTCCGTCAAATTATATATACTCAAATAATATATACAGAAATATTGAAAGAATAATATAGAAACACTGCTTTCTGTTCTTGACACGCTCAAAACTCTTTGGCCCTATCAACTCAGGCGTTTCGAGTTAAAGAAGCGAATTATAACCATACTTGCCTTATCTGGATGTGCATCCCCTGCCTCTCTTATTCTAATAAACAACGAAGGGCGGCTTTTCCTGCTCTTAAATATTAACAAAATCTTAATTCAACAAATTTGCACAGTACCTTGCAATACCAGGTAATAGGTGATATATTATTCGCTGAATCGAAGTCCGGCCTCTTCACCGGACGAATGGGAGGTAATCGAATTGAAAGGTTTTGAAAGAAAGCGCGGGGTAGCCTGGGTTGGGATTCTGATAGCTATCGGTCTGATACTCATAGGAGTGGCGGTGGCGATCGGACCGGCCGGTATAGATTTCGGTTTCGACTTCGGCTGGTCTCTCGACGGTCAACGTTTCGACAGGAGCTATCAGGAATCGCTAAACGATGCGATCAAATCGATAGATATCTACACCCTCAACGGCGAGGTGGAGGTTGTCGGTTGGGAAGAGAGTTTCATATCTCTTGAAGTCAAACAAACCGTGAAGGTTTCCTCGGAAAACCTCAAGGAGAAATACTTCGAGGAAACGAAGCCCGTGGTGACCATTCTGGATGGACTGTTAAGGATCGTTACGCCGAGGCTCCAGCAGACCGGTGAATTCAGGGGACAGGGCGCTTCGATATATCTCCGCGTTCCCATCGAACTGCTGGAAGAGGTAGTGGCCAGAACGAGCAACGGCAGGCTGAAAGCGGCCTCGCTGAACTCTTATGTCAACGTGGAAAGTTCTAACGGCGGAATAGAGATTTACTCGATAAATGGGAGAGTAGTAGCGGAGACTTCGAACGGACCGATCAACGCCAGAGATATCGTAGGTCCTATGGAGTTCCAGAGCAGCAACGGTCCATTCACCGGCGCGAGGTTGAACGGCGACCTGCGGGTTACCACTTCGAACGCGTCGATAAACGTGGAAACTTCCTCATCGAATATTAGCGCGCTGACCTCCAACGGATCCATCAACATCACAGACTGCATTCTGCAGGGAACGAAGAATAGCTTCAGGACCTCCAACGGCAAGGTAACGGTGAATTCTACGCTCTCGTCGCAGGGGACGCTTGAGCTGGCCTCTTCGAACGGTCAGATATTGCTCTTCGTTCCCGAAGACATCCGGGCCTACATCGATGCCTCGACCTCCAACGGCAGGGTAGATATGACCGGGCTCTCCATCACCGTATCGAGCATGAGCAAGACCAGCGTAAGGGGAAACCTGAACAACGGCAGCGATCTGGATATAACTCTCAGGACCAGCAACGCCGACATAGTTATAAAGAAGAAATAAATGACCAGAACCGGGCGATCGTCTCCGTTACGGGGTGTTTTACTTGGATAGCCAGATGAAGAAGGGTGTTCTAGATCTTTGTGTTCTCAGTATTCTCGACAGGGAGGATTGCTACGGTTATCAGCTGGTTGAGAGGGTGTCTAGCGCCGTCGAGATCTCCGAAGGCACCATATACCCTCTTTTGAAGAGACTCCAGAAAGAAAACCTGCTCTCTTCGTATATAATAGAGTCCAGCGAAGGACCGGCAAGAAAATACTACAGGTTGACCGATTCGGGAAGATCGAGATTCATGGATCTGAAAAGAGATTGGAGAGAGTTTGCCGAAAGTGTGAACGCTCTCATCGGCGGGGAGGTTGACAATGAAGGAATTTGAATACATCAGGTTGCTCGAAAAGGGACTTGGCTCCCTCTCCGCTGTTGAGAGGCAGGAGCTCCTTCAGGATTACCGCGACCATTTCAGGGAAGGGAAAAAGGCCGGCAAAAGCGAAGAAGAGATATCGCGCGCACTCGGCGATCCCGAGAAAATTGCCCGTGCCATAACTGCAGAGTACAGAGTCAGCAGTATCGAAGAGAAATCCGGAAAAGGACGGGGCATCGGCGCGGCGATCGTGAGCATAATCGGGCTGAGTTTCTTCAACCTTGTTGTTTCCCTGCCCTTTTTCATAGTTTTGTACGCGCTCGTTCTCTCGCTTTACGTTGTTGCCGCGGCCTTCGTCGCCAGTCCGTTCATACTGTTCTTTTTTCCGTACCTCGTAAATCTACCATTCGACGTGACTCAGCTACAACTGCTTCTCTTCAGTTTCGGCCTTTTCTTCATAGGGTTGGCCATCTTCTTCATGTCCGGAAAGATCTGGAACGGAGTTCTGGGACTAACCGTTAGGTTCTTGAAATGGAACATAAATGTTTTCAAGGGAAGCTAGAAGGGCTAGTACCCTTCTAGTCTTCAGTATCTTCATCTTTTTCTTCGGGCGGGGCTTTCTCGACGCTCTCCCAATCGTCCTGTGATCGTCTCCGCCTCATCTCGGCCTCACGCGCGGCATAAGAAATGTCGTCGCTTATCTGCCTGAAAAGGCGAACATCTACTCTGGACGTACTTTGGAAACTTTTCAGAATACCCCGGTCGATGAAAAAGAGCCTCTGGCCATGACTGGCTATGAAGCGTCTGTCGTGGCTTATGAACACGAATCCGCCAGGGAAACCCGCCAATAAGTCGTCCATGACTTCGAGCGATTCTATATCTAGATGGTTGGTGGGTTCGTCCATGAATATAAATTCGGCCTTTGAGGCGATCACCTTGAGCAAGGCGGCCCTCATCAACTCTCCATGACTCAGATCGGATATTCTGGCCATCGCCCGCTCCCTCCTGAAACGGATGTTCGCGAGGTGACTTCTCAGCTTTTCCTCCTCTATTCCGGTTGAGAGGAACTCTTCGATCAGCGTCTTCCTCTCGAAGAAATTTAGAACGTTCTGGGGAATGTAGGCCCATCTGACGCCTTCGTTCCTGTAAATCTTTCCGGATGAAGGCTCTAGCTCACCGATCAGGCACTTCATAAGCGTCGTCTTTCCAGAACCGTTTTGCCCGATTATCCCCACTCTGTCGGTGGTGTCTATATCCACAAAGGCCCCGCTTATGATCTCGTCCGCTTCGTAGGAGAAGCTAATATCCTCAGCGCTCACCATCTTTCTCCTGGAAACGGTGTAATCTGAAAGAGAGAAAGAGAGGGGCTTCTCCACGAAGGGCTTTTTTTCCTTCAGTTCATCGATCAGTTTTCCGGTTCTTTTCTGAACGGCCATCGCCCGTCTGGCCTGTTTGGCGGCCATATGTCCAACGTAGCCTTTATCCCTCGCGTGCCTTTTGGAGGCCTCTTTGGAGGCCGACCAGTTTTTCCTTCTCACTATCTCGGCCTCAAGTTGACGAATCTTCCTGTCGATCTCTCCCGCCTCTTTCTGTCTGGAGAGGGAATCGCTCTCCAGATGCTCTAGCATCAGCGAGTAACCGCCGTTTACCGAGAGCGATTGACCGAACTTCAAATAGATCGTCTTGTCGGCCACCCTGTCTATGAAAGTACGATCGTGGCTGACCACGATTATTCCCGTTCCCCTTCTTTTGAGTCTGCTGATGATCTCTTCAAGCCTCAGTGTCATGGCTATGTCGAGATGGTTGGTAGGCTCGTCCAGCAGGAGGAGCTTCGATCGGCTGAGAAGCGCTCTCATTATAGAGAGAAGCCTCTTTTGACCCTGCGAGTGTTCGTCGAACCCTTTATGGATCTCGTCTCTCTCGAAGCCGAAATCCACGAGCGTCAGAACTATCTCCTCTTCGAAATCGAAGCCTCCGATCGCGTGGTACTCGTTTATGTACTCGGCGTGCGCGAGCGGATCGGCGGCCGCCTCTAGCTTTTCGCGCAATTTCAACAGCTCCGGTCTCGCACCGAACAGGTAGTTGCCCGTGCTTCCGCGGTAATCTATATCTTCTTGCCGCACATAAACGGGCCAGTAACCACGCTCGATCTGCACACTCCCGCCGGAAAGGGCGATCTCGCCGACTATCGACCTGAGAAGAGTCGTTTTGCCGCAGCCGTTGGGGCCGGTGAGCGCCAGTACCTCCCCGGGTAACAGGTCGAGATCTATTTTTTTCAGAACATCGAGACTGTCGAACGATACGGATAGATCTTTCACGTGTAGCAAAGAAACCACCTCCATTATGGCCTGTGAGAATTTTCGTTATTAAATGTAAGTGTTGGCTGTGTTGAGCCATTGAAAAAATGACGCGAATGCTTAACACGAGTCGATTACGGGAAAGCGATATTCAATTGTGCCGATTACCGGGGTAGTTTCTTCATTTCTGCACCTTTACAGTTTTGACCTGTGTACTTTATAACATATATCTGCGTGCCGGTTTAAGTGGTCCAGCCGCGATTTTCGAAATCAAATAATGACCGTCAGTATGTTTCTGTTGTCCTTATATGCGTAGTCAACCTTTTTGGAGCATCTCTTGATGAGGTAGATTCCCATCCCGCCCTTCTGTAGGAGCTCGAAGTTGTTGAGGTTTGGATCGCTCACATCTAGGGGGTTGAACTCTCGCGAAGTGTCTTCGATAACTATCTTCGCATCGTTGTCTTCGAAGCTGAGCTCTATCTCGATCCTCTCTTCCTCTCCCAGATCACCGTACTTGACTATATTCACACAGGCCTCGGTGACTACCAGGCCGGCCCTGAAACCACGCTCTTCGCCGGCTACCTCTTTGACTATTTCCGTTATTCTGGCCGAGACCGAATCTACCTCCCCCATCAGAGGTCTAACTGAGAACCGCTGCTTCGACTGCCTCATCCAACCTATCTTACAGAGACTTTACAGCCTCTTCGACTGTGCCGTCGTGAATCTGGAAGAGCCTGTCCAGTCGGAGCGTGGCCAGGAGTTTTTTGATCTCCGGGGACAGGTTCACAAGGTGGAGGTTGCTTCCCTTCGGCGTCAGAGACTTGTATATGCTGATCAACGCGGCAATTCCCATCGAGTCTATGAATTGAATATTGTTGCCGTCGATTATCACGGCGGAACAACTGGCCAGATCCTTGCTCTCGTACCACTTGCGGAAACTGGCCGATGTCTCCCCGGTAATTCTAACGGGTTTCTCCAGGGAAATTACACCAATACTTTTTTTGAGCAATTCGAATTTAAACATAATGCACCCACAACCAACGTTGTGGAATCCCTCCTTTTTTCAACTTACCTTCCTCGACGTGGAGATCCTCTACGCTAAAACTCTATCAGCAATAGCGAGACATCGTCTTCGGCATTCTTGATTCCCTTGAATTTTTCGAAACGATCTCTCAGATTCTCTTTGGTTGCGGAAAGGCTCATATCCAGGCAGCCCTGCAGGATATCTTGCAACCTTTCCTCGCCGAACATCTCTCCGTCTTCGTTAGTGGACTCTGTGAAGCCATCCGTGTAGAGAATTAACCTGTCCCCTCCCGAAAGGTTGAGCTCTTCGATCGCTCCGCGTATCATGTTCATGCCTATCAGGCCTTCCTTGTTTTCGAGAACCCTGAACCTTCCATTTTCCATCAGCAGCGGAGAGGGGTGCCCCGCGTTGCACAACAGGAGTTTTTTACTCGCGGTATCTATGATCATCGAGATGATCGTGAAGAAGAGATTGAACTTCTCGAACCTGAAACTGCTGTCCAGTTCGGCCATGAAGTCCTTAAGGTCGAATTCACCCTCTCCAATCCTTCCCCTGTAATCCTCGATGAATCTGTGAACCATGACCGAAAGCATCGCCGCGTTCACACCGTGACCCGACATATCGGCCAGATAGACAAAGAACTTTTCCTCTCCCAGTTTTACGACGTCGAATATATCGCCGCCCACTCTGTACGAGGGAGAGTAGATCCATTCCATCTTCAGTCCCTGAGGTGCGCTCTGAGGTACGAGGGCCGCCTGAATTCTACCTGCGGCCAGAACGTCGTTCTGCAGGCTGTCCACCGCTACCCTCAAAGATTTTATGAGATTGTGCAATTTGAGCTGTGTATTGACCCTTAGCAGAACCTCCTCCGACATGAAGGGTTTGGATATGAAATCGACAGCTCCCGAACTCAAGGCCGTCAGCTTGCTCTGGCGGTCGGACGAACCTGTGAGAACTATCACCGGTATTGCTTCCAGATCTCTGTCTTCTTTGAGTGCCGACAGAACTTCCAATCCGTTATAATCGGGGAGCATGAGATCGAGCAAGATCAAGTCGGGTCGTTCTTCTCTGGTCGCCACCAGCGCCGAACTCCCATCTGGGCTCTCGATAACTTCGTGACTGTCCTTGACGAGTATGGATTTCAAGAGAACTCGAACCGCCCGGTCGTCATCGACGACGAGTATCCTGCTCATTCGAGAACCTCCTTTTTATTCGAAGTACCTCAACGCCTCTGCCGGAGGTATCTTCGATGCGATGTAGCTCGGTATTATCGTTGAAACCAGCGATGCGACGTAGAATATCAGTGACATTCCCAGCAACTGATCCCAGGGAATGGAAAGAGCCATGCCCTGCATCAGAGGGGAGGCATAGATTTCCACGCTGGTGAGGGTACCGGTTATTATTCCAAGGACGATCCCGATTACGACTATGAACGATGTCTCCAGAACGAAAGAGGCGAAGACCATCTTCTTTGTGAATCCTATGGCTTTGAGCATGCCGACTATCCTCTTGCGTTCGTAAAGGGCCTTGAACATTATTATGGCTATACCGACTATTCCGACGAGCATACCGAAGTACAGGAAGGATCTCAGAATACTTATTGTTCCCTGTATAATCGTCGTTGTCAACTCTATTATATCGTCAACGAAGATCATAAAGAGACTTCCCGAACCCATACCATCTTTCAGAGACTCGAAACTCGCCTTTTTCTCTTCTTGAGTTTCTCCCCTCAAATTCAAGAGGTAATTCCTGATCGAGACCTTACCGTCGATGGATTCGGGGATGTTTCCTCTGTACATAAATATCCCGTTCATATACGTTATCGTATTTTCCGGGAGTGTGGCTATGACTGTCATTTTAACGCGTTCCTCGCCGATTATGATGTCACTCATGCCTCTCATCATGAAAGACGACATACCGCCGGTATCTTCCTCTCGTTGAACCAATCTTCTCAGCTCGACGGTATCTCCGGGGAGTATTCCGGGAATGACGTTGGAAGAGACTACAACAGTATCGGGGGTAGACCGTAAATGCTCCCAGACTTCTCTGGCGTTCTTGAACGTGCCTTTATCGAACGTTATTTCCGTGAACTTGTTGTTGACTATGAAACTGTCGTCCAGTCCGTACATGTATTCACGGACGTATCTTTCTTCTCTCTTCATCGCCACGCTTATGCTCTCTATGTTTGTGAGGGCCGAGACTTCGCCTCTTGACTGCAGATCGCTGAAGGAGACCATGTTTCTTGTAGAGAGCGAGAAGACACCTACATCGTATCCCCCGAATATCATGTCTCTACTCTTAACGAGAACCTGTTCCTGGGAGTAGGGGATGATAGAAATCAGCGTTATAACGAAGATGACGACGCCGTACATGGCTATCGTTAAACCTGTCCTGACACGGTTCCTGGCGGAGAAAGCTATAGATATCTTGAAGACCGGCGCCGCCGATCTCGTTTTCTGGAAGATCTTGTTGAGTATGTACTCGAAGGTCTTGAGGTTATAGACTATCAGGAAGAGACCGGCGAAGAGAATGGCCCCGCCCTTTGCCACGACCAGATAGACTGAACCTCCGCTGTTTTCGGCAATAAGGGAGAAGGAGTTGCTGAACATCGTAAAGAGTATCACACCTATGGAAAAGAGCGACTCGATCGTTCTTTTGTTCTTGAGCGGTATAGCCACAGGGAAGAGCAGCCCGGTAAAGACGACTCCAACGAAGAAGAGCGTGGCGTTTCCGGCCGAGTAACCGCTGTAAGCCATGATGATCGATACCAACACACCCAGCGAGGCCATAATGTTGATCATGAACCTGCTCTTCTGATCCATCTCGTCGGGTATGTTTCTGACCGCCGTAACTATGTTGGTTCTGGATATCTTCCTTCCCGTATAGACGACTATTATCATGGGTATTATCAGACCCAGAAGAAATCCATAGAAGATCGACTCCGGTCGAACGAAAAATCCGAAGGAGTTCTGTATGGAGCTGAACACCGTGGCAGCCCCTTCGAAGGGTATCAGAGCGGTTATATCTGTGAAAAGGTTGACGAAGCTCTCGAATATGAAGTTTGCCAGTGCTACTCCCGTTACCACCCCTATGGCCGAGGAGAACACAGAGTAGAAGAAACCCTCGTAAAGGATCGTTCTGGAGACTCTACGCCTTGAATAGCCTATCGCTCTCAATGTACCGAGCTCCATCCTTCGTTCCTGGGCAAGCATGAGATATATGTTTGAGAGAAGCAGTGTTCCCGCAAAAATCGCAAAAACGCTCAACATGAGGAACAAAAGACCGATATTGCCCCGATCGGCCATATCGAGCGCGTCTTTCTTAGGTGTCTCGATTTTGAAGTCGCCACCTGCGATCTCCCTTATAGATGCCGCTACCGCATCGGTCAACTTGACTCCGCCTAGAAAATCCCCCCTGTTTGATACCAGAAGGCCGTTGTAATAATCGGGAACATTTATTTTGAGCAAATCTCTCGCGGTGTCTATATCGGCAAGCATTGTGAACCCGTTTGGAGGCTGGTTGTTCGCCTCAACCTGGTAGTAAAGCAGACCGTCGCCTTTGACTATGTCGGAGATCTGGACTTTGGGGAGTTCTATCCAGAAAAGCAACCTCTGTCCCGCATCGGACATTATCTCCAGCGTATCACCCACCGATAGAGCCAGCGAATTGGCCAGCTCTTCGTTTATGACCACACTGGCGATACCGTCGGCACTTGAGAGGCTTGATGGATCGACCACGCCTTTCGAATCGGGCCATTCCGTCAGGTTTTCGGGTTTAACGCCGATGAGTGATATCTGGACGGATTTTCCGTTCTGTGCTCTAGTCTCTCCTGGTCGGCCGGCCGTGACGTTTCTACTCAATAGCGGGAGAATGCCATCGATATTCGAATCCTGAAGCAAGTGTTTCACCAGAGCTTCAATCTCTGCGTTGGGTATGAACTCCTTCGCTATGGTCCGGTTTTCCGAAGGAATGAAAACAAACTCGTCGATCTCGCCGTTGCTCCGTTCTATCTGGTTATGCAGAAATTTCTGGAAGGAATCGTTCATCGCCATCGAGCCGACTATCAGAGCCGTGCCTATTAGCGAGCCGAGAATCACCAGCAATGTGTCGGCCTTTCTCCTGAAGATATTTCTGAAGCCTATCTTGAATATCACCGGATTGAAGATCATGGAGACGACTATCGCGACAGTCGCGGCTCCAACCAGGATGCTAAGAATTTGAATTAGCATTCTGAGACACCTTCAAATTTTGGTTTTCGTCTATCTTCAATATTTTTCCGCTATCCATATGCAAAATACGGTTAGAGTAGTTCGATACCCTTTCGTCATGTGTAACTATTACGAAGGTCTGGTTGAAGGTTCTGTTCAGCTCAATGATAAGGTTCATGAGCTCGGTGCTGGTTTTCGTGTCCAGAGCCCCGGTAGGTTCGTCGGCCCAGACTATCGCAGGTCTGTGTACTAGAGCCCTGGCTATGGATACTCTCTGTCTCTCTCCGCCGCTCAACTGCGAGGGTAGGTAAGTAGCCCGTCCATCGAGATTGACCTTCGCCAGTATATCCATAGCGGCCTTTCTCGCCTTCTTTTGACTGCTTCCTATCGTCAACATGGCCAGCTCGACGTTTTCGACCGATCTCAGAACGGGGATGAGGTTGTAGAACTGGAAAACGAAGCCCATGTTCAATGCCCTGAAACGCGTTTTTTCATCGTCTCTAAGGGAGTGGAGATCGATGCCTTTTATTATCACTTTTCCGCCAGTTGGTTCATCTATACCAGATAAGCAGTTTAGAAGAGTGCTCTTCCCGCAGCCCGAAGGACCGAGGATCGAAAGAATTTCACCCTCGTATATATCAAACGAAACTCCTTTCAATGCTTCAACTACGACTTCACCGGACCTGTAAGTCTTGCTCAGGTCCCTGACTTCAACAAACGTCATTGGTAGCATCTCCTTTCGATCGAACAGCCAGAAAACGATGTTCTAATTATACGATATATCTTCAATTGCTTTTCTTATCTCGTTGTTTAACTTTTCAATAGTATTCTCAAGCGTTCTGAAGGCTCTTCTGGCAAGAATTACGATTATGAAGGAGGCTCCATAAGAGAACAGGCCTGCGTAAAGCTCTGTTCCCCTTTGTAGAAGAATAGAAGAAAGCATCACCGCCATCGGGAAGAGCGGGGCCGCATATATGGAAAAGAGGTACAGTTTTCTCTGGATTTCGGTCGGCTTTCTCAATCTGGATTCGAGCGAAGTTACGACCTGCTCGAGGTTTTTCAAGTTTTCCGAATCTATCAACTTTCCCTTTGTCTCTTCTTCGAAGGTTTTTCTGAAATTAAGCAGGTTGTCGGCCTTCTGCACGAACAGGGCGACCCTGCCGGCGAAGGAACTCCCGGGAAGGCCGAGAACGATATAGTAATCCAGTAAGATGACTGCAGGAAGAAAGAAAAACACGAGATCTACCCGCACACCTCTGGAGAAATTGAGAGCGAAAAGAACCACTGAAAAGACCAGATAATAAACCAACAAATTCAGATCATTCCATTTCAGGTAGTTTTTCGATCATTATCGCTGAAGCGGAAACCAGAACTTTCGCTTCGTCTATCTCTTCCACCCAGTCTATGGGTATGAGTTTTCTGGACTTCGAACCGAAACCACCGATATCGCCCACGACGTGGGTTATCTTTCCTTCGTCGTTCAGGACGAAACTGCGGACCCGTCCGATTGTTTTGTCTTCGACAGTGACTATATCACAGCCGGGTTCCAAAGATTTGGTGTCCTTGGGTACGTTTATCGATGTGTTGAGGGGAGGAAGGGGATACAGTTCGGCGTAATCTCCGACCGGTCTGAGCCAGTAAACAGGGGTAACTCCACTTTCCAGATTCTCGATCTCTTCGCCAGTTACGAAGAATGTCTCTTCATAATCCTGAAGGGATTCAACGTTTTTGGAGTCGATCTTCAAACGCACTTCGTCGGGTGCCGCGAAGAAAACGGTGGCTATCGGGATCAATTTGGCCAATCTATTGAATATCCCTTTCTCGATAACGATGTGAGTCACTTCGTTGTTCTTTGGGTGTACCACAACCCGGATAACCTTTCCAAGGTCCTTTCCGTCGGAGGAGACAGCCCTGGCGCCCCACTTTATTCTGTTCTCCATTTATCTCACCTCCTTTAAAGACAAGTTTAACATGCTCCGGCATACTCTCTGATGTTGTTTTAGTGTATAAGACTGCAAGAAAAAGCGCAAGGTTGTAAAATATCTTTGATTGGCCGTGCATTTAAAGGCTAGGGAGCGCTTGAGTCCAGGTGCGATTTATACATTAATGTGGCAGACAGACACGACTAAAATTATGAGGGTTGACACTTGTATGAGTTTATTCAAGCTGTTTATGATATTTGTGAAAGTCAGCTCCTTCACCATAGGCGGCGGCTACGCCATGGTCCCGGTGATCAAGGAGTTCATCGTAGATAAGTACAAACTCCTCGGTGAAGACGAGTTCATGGACGTGATCGTGACGGCCCAGACAGTGCCCGGAGTGATAGCCGTCAACACGGCCATGATCCTCGGCACAAAACTCGCGGGTCTGTGGGGAGCCGTACTGGCCGTTCTGGGTTCCATATTGCCTCCCTTCCTTATAATACTGGTTATCGCCAGCTTTTTCGCCGATTTCGCCGACCTGCCGGTCTTCGAAGGGTTTTTCATGGGAGCCAGAGTCGGCGTAACGGTTATTCTCGCGAATTTATCTCTACAACTTATAAAGAAAAATGTCAGGAAATATCTGATCCTCGCGATAATCGCAGCCGGTACGGCAGCCATAGTTCTGCTGAACTTCTCCTCGATCTGGATACTGCTCATAAGCTCGGTCTGTGTGTATTTCATCGACAGGGGGCGCAAAAGATGATCTTTCTAGAACTCTTCTGGGCCTTTTTCCAGATCGGATTCCTCGCTTTTGGCGGAGGTTATGGCGCCCTGAGCCTTATTCAGGATCAGATAGTCAATGTGAATAAATGGCTGGAGTTACCGGAGTTTCTCGACTTGATCTCTATCTCGCAGATGACCCCCGGACCGATAGCGATTAACTCGGCCACCTTCATAGGCTACAGAATAGCCGGGCTGGGCGGTTCGATAATCTCGACGATTGGTGTCGTGCTTCCGAGTGTTTTCTGGATCTTCTTGATTTTAAAACTTCTCAAAATACTCTCTCGCTGGATAGATACGGCCCAGGTCTTCAACGCCCTGAGGGTTTCGATCGTTTCGCTCATACTGGCGGCCACTTTCCGCATAGGGATCGAATCGATCAACAACCTCTTCACCGTGGTGATCGGGCTGATCGCATTCTATGTGCTTTACCGCTACAAACCCTCCGTGATCTGGATAGTTCTGGGCACAGGAGTGGCCGGTATCTTCTGGAGACTTATTGCCGGATAGAATCTGGAATCAAGGTACATCGACTCCTATTTTTTACATAATGCCTTTCCGTAGTTTTGAACAATTCAAACTGGATTGAATAGTTAGATGATAGTGTTCGAATCAATTCAACGATTGTTTTTTTTCGAAAACACGCGTGAATCGACCACGGCCATCGATAAGTATAATATAATTCAATAGATTAAATCGAATTAGATACTCTATTGATTAATGTGATTCTCCATAGTCGATGTATGACGATTATGGACATTCAAAGCTATTTAATACCGATTATCAATTGAAATCTCTTTCTTGCTAATCTTTGAATTATCTTACGATAACATCTAAAATGTACTTGATATCCAAATATATAGTGAAGAGCACGGCGATAGGTTATCTCAAGCGATTAGTTCTATAGCAGGTTTTTATTGGCAATTCCAAAGATTATTTCAAAATTATTCGATATTACCGTAGTGAAATATTACTCAAACAACTGACAAGGAGGCGTTTTTATGTGGAAGATTCCCGAAGAAGAAGAACCGCATTAGCTACCTTCAAAGGCAGGAGCAGTTCCTGGTGTTTTGAAACTACTAAAATCGGAGGTGTTTGAAGTGAAAAAGTTGATAGCGATTCTTCTCATAGGTATGGTAGCGTTCGGAACGGTAGCTTTTGCGGGTCCAGGTTTCTGGAAGATCCCCGAAGATGCGATAACTGCCGATGGTGGCCCCGGTTTCTGGAAGATTCCAGAGGGCGCTTGATTCGACAGGGCATTCAATCATCGATGTTTCAATCAGTGACTATTAGAAGGGATTAAGGGAGGTCTAAGTGATGAAAAAAATGATAGCAATTCTTCTCATAGGTATAGTAGCGTTCGGCACGGTAGCTTTTGCAGGCCCAGGTTTCTGGAAAATTCCCGAAGACGCGATAACTGCCGATGGCGGCCCCGGTTTCTGGAAGATTCCCGAGGGTGCTTGATAAGAACCGGCCGACGGCAGGTTCTTTACGGAACATCTGCCTTCTCACTGACCTTGCATATCGGCCGTTTCGTTGATGTCAGTCACTCTGAAAAATTCGGATATTATTGTGTTCCATATATTTTCTAGCTCCTCATGCTTTACGATGATTTCGTTCATTCTCACATATGCGATGAATTTCCTCAGGAGACCGATTTCGATTATCTGGCCTCCTTTTTCTTTGAGGTAGGACAGAGTCGTCTCCCGTGAGAGTGCTTTTCTGTAAGGGCGGTCAGTGGTCAAAGCGTCGTAAACATCGGCTATCGCAACTATCTGAACGAGGTAGTGGATCTCGTCTCCCATAAGGTTGTCGGGATAGCCGTTCCCGTCGATTCTCTCGTGGTGATGCTTGACTATATCTCTCACGGTACCAGGGAAACGGAGGTCGCCCAGATATTTGTCACCGTAGATCGTATGACACTTGATTATCGAATACTCTTCATCTGTGAGCAGAGAAGGCTTATTGAGAATCTCGAACGGGATATCGACCTTTCCGTAGTCGTGAAGCATCGCACCTATCGAGAGGTTAAAAAGATCCATCTTTTCCAGAGAGAGACTCTTTCCAAAACCATAGCAGAGCTTCAGGACTCTGAGCGTGTGGAGAGCGGTGTAGTCATCTTTCCGCCTGAGTTCGTACATGAGCTGGTTGAATACGGACACCAGACTCTCGAAGAGGTTGTTGACGAAGTCTTTCAGGTGTGGCGATATCGTGCTGTAAACGCTCAGCGACTCGAAGGCCCTGACTGAGTTTTCCAGGGCTTTGAAATAGTCGCCGCGGTTATGTAGCAACGAAGCTTCAAGAATAAGTGTTTCACCCAGTATATAGTTGGTCACGCACTCATCTGGCAGTGACTTGAGAAGATTTAGATAATACCTGGCCTTTTCGATGGATTTCACTCTCGAAAAGAAATGTCCAAGAAATATATACGAAACCGCAATGTCGGTCCAGCTACTGCTCGAGTGTATCAATGCCTCGAGTTGTTCGGCCACTCTACCGGCATTTGCGAGATCGTTCATTTGAAGCATTATCTTCAAATTGAGCATCAATCTATAGCCGTTAACGGAGTCGAAATCGGGGATTTCGATCGTCTCTTCCAGAGCGTTTAGCGCTTCTTTGAATCTCTTTTGAGAGTAGAGATAATCGGCTATGTTCAACTGAACGATCGTAGCCCTCACTGGCGAGCGTGTTTCGGCTTTGGCCTTTTCGTAAAGTTCCCACGGATTGTCGCCGGTCTGAAGCTGTGTGGAAACCAGTCCCAGATTGTTGTAATACTCGAACTTCTTCGTTCCGGGAACGAACCGTTCCTGGCCTATGAGCTGGTGAAAGAGAGAGAGCGTCTCTTTTGCGAAGCCCATTTCGAAAGAAGTCATCATATGAAGCATCCTCAAGTTGATAGAGTTCTCAGCCGAACACTTCGGGGCAATCAAATCGACCCCCAGCCTGGAAACCATGTAGGCTATTTTATCCTCGGAGTTGCGCGCGTAGAAATAAGAGAGCGCATAAAGCCCTTTAGCCAGCGAATCTATGTCCGAATCCTGTATCACAAGACCTGGCTTTTCATCGAAGGTCTTCGCGTAGGCAAAGTCCAGAGCCAGGAGAAACTCCCTTTCCTCGGCAGAAAGAAACTCGTCCCGATCTATGGCCTTTACCTCAGACCTAAAGATCGAAGGGCTGTCATAATTGAACCGCAAAGCCAGGTCTCTTATTCTGAAATTCTTCAAGATGCAACTCCCCATTCCCGAAATATTCTATCACGTCATAAGTCGACTAATCGTACGATCAGAGGCCGAAGATAAAAACAAAACCCCTTCCGGACCACCGAATCGACGCTCCGGGTAAAATGGCTTCAATACTGAGAGATCAGTTCGATGAGCGCAATCTTAAAAACCACTCTAAACGCAAAACCGATAACCCGGATAGACCAAATTGATCAAAAAAATGAGAGCCTCAATACAGACTATATATCATCGCTGGCTCTTCTATGGTTGAAAAAGCGTCTCAGGTTCATATACGACACTCTTAACCGTGTCGAACTGCATCACGGTCTTCTCTATCTGCGCCTTCAGAAGGCCGATCCGGCAGGAGCCGCCCGAGGTGAAGCCGGAGGGGTCGGAGAACTTCAGGTATAGAACACCGTTTTCCAGACGTGCCCCGAGAAACTGGAGCTCCCTGCCGGGAAACTCCGTTTTAAAACCCAGATCCCTTTCCGCCCTCGTCAATTCTCCCCTTATCAAAAGCCTTATAACATCGTTTATCGGTGATTGGGAATAAGGAAGGGATCTCTCAACGGGAATAACCGCGTTTATATCGCAGGCGGTATCGCCGTTGATCGCCCTGTCCAGAAGTTCGTTGTAATAGTAAAGACTGATCTTCATCGTCCTCTGTGTACCTGTCACGGCACCGAGTTCGAGTTCAAGAGCGGAGTACCTCTTTTCAAGAGCCTGAAGAGTCTTCTCAAGCCTGCCGGTCTTAAGCAAAAGCATCAGAAACAACACCAGGAGGACTAAAGAGACTGCCAGGCTGGAAATGAAGATGATCCCGAAGACCGGAAAGGATTGCTGCTTTCTAACCCTCATTAAACTCACCTCTCAATCAATGACACTTCAATTATACATTTTCCGTCGATGGAGGATGCCCCGGAACCCAAATTATGTGTTTCGAGCCTCTTAAGAGCCATGGTGAGTAGTGGATAGCATATTTAGGTACACTTTTCCTGTATTATTGTACCAAAGAAGCTGAGCCCGATCTAACTTTAAAGGAATGAATCCAATTGATTGGCGGTTGAGATCTCCAGAGTTGACGGGAAGGCTTCGAAGCTACCGGAGTTCAATCGGCCGGAGGTAAAAATATGCGACAGGAACCGCTCAAGAGAAATGATCAGCACAAAGTGCAGGCCTTTCATGTCATGGCCAAGCCAACCGGGGCGCTGTGCAACCTCGATTGCGCTTACTGCTTCTACCTCCACAAACAGGAATTGATCAACAGCAGGAAGGTCATCGGCGAGGAAGTACTGGAGAGGTTCATCTACGAGTACATAAACTCTCAGAATGTTTCGGAGATAGTCTTCACCTGGCAGGGCGGAGAACCTACGCTACTCGGGATAGATTTCTTCAAAAAGGTAATAGAGTACGAAAGATTGTACTGTCCTCCGGGAAAAAAGATTGCCAACGACCTGCAAACCAACGGAACCCTGCTGAACGAGAAATGGTGCGAGTTTCTCAAAGAGTACAACTTTCTGGTCGGCAT